>JBMTIF010000155.1:0-5927 GCA_049437045.1 Alphaproteobacteria bacterium
TGCACCTTATTTTAAGGGTATTCAGGCTTCGCTTGATAATAACGCGACCTTAAGGAGCCGATTGAGCGCAATCCTTGAAGTGCAAAACGCCTACGTTCACTCGCACCTCAATTTTATCCGTGAAGTCGCGCGCGTCTCGATGATGGATGAATATTCTGCCGATGGACCTGCAATGCTAGCCATCCATTTTAGTCGCAAGCTGGCTCAAGACGCCCTCGGTCCTCATGCTTCTTCCGAAGACCAGAAACTGTTGGATGCACAGTTACAGCAAATCATTGGCTACAACGGAATGCTCAGCTGTTACCAGGTCGCGCTGAACGCGGGTGTTTCGTACAAGGATCACTGCGAGCAACTGTGTAGATCCATTTTGAGCCAGTTTGGTAAAACCACTTACGCTGTATCGTGGGACGCTGCTTCATCAGGAACCAGAGCATCTGGCTCTTAGAATCATTGGTCAAAGACAATCTCACTTACTTGCCATGGCCGAGATTGACTCCTGTACAGCCTCTCAAAATACTCGCGCGCATCTCATTCACGAGAGAACCTGAGTTCGGACACAAGAAAGGCTCGGCAGTCCCATGATGGAATTATTGACGGCACCAGAAGTCTGGCTGGCCTTTCTGGCCTTGGTAACGATGGAAATCGTGCTGGGGATCGACAACCTGCTTTTCATCTCCATCGCATCCTCAAAACTACCTGAACGCCAGCAGGACACGGCAAGGCGGATTGGGATCGCGCTTGCGCTGGTTCTGCGCCTGGTACTGCTTTCCGGGATCGCGTGGATCGTTGGCCTGACCGCGCCTGTGTTTGATTTGGGCATTACTGGTGGCGTTGGAGCGCACGGTGAGCCCTCCTTTGATACGGCATTTTCGTGGCGTGACCTGATTCTGATCGGTGGAGGCGCTTTTCTGGTTTGGAAAGCCACGACAGAAATTCAGCACAAGGTGCAGCCCAAACCCGAAGAAACCGTGTTTGCCGGCGGCGCGACCTCAGCCTTTGCTGCTGTCATCATCCAGATTGTTTTGCTCGACGTGGTGTTCAGCGTTGATTCGATCCTGACAGCGGTTGGAATGACCGACCATATTCCAGTCATGGTCGCCGCTGTGGTCATCGCCGTTGCCGTCATGTTTCTTGCAGCTGGACCAGTCACCCGGTTCGTCAACGAAAACCCGACTGTGGTTATGCTGGCCTTGGCTTTCCTTTTGATGATCGGAATGGTGCTGATTGCGGAAGGCTTTGGGCGACACGTTCCTAAGGGGTATATCTACGGCGCCATGGCCTTTGCAGCACTGGTCGAAGGCTTGAACATGTGGGTCCGGCGGGCATCTCTGGAGAGCAAGGCTTGAGCATACTCAAAGAGAGCCTGACATGCAGGAAAGACGAGCAAAACGGAAGTTTTGCCTAAGTCTTTGCCACATTTCAGTTCCATAGAAGCGCAAACCAACAAGGATTCAGATGATGAAACTATCTCATCTCCCCTCTGTGCTGATTTTTGCATTGTGTCTTACGGCTACTCCTGCCCAAGCCCAATTCGGCCTTTTCAAAAGCGCCCTTCAAAAAGGCTACGATGCCTATGAGAAGGAAGACTTTGAAGCCGCGCTGAAGCATTGGACCAAGGCGGCTGGTAAGGGAGACGCTGAGGCTCAGTACCGCCTCGGCCGCCTCTACGACCGGGGAGAAGGGACAGAAATGGACCCGGCGACGGCGTTGATCTGGTACACCAAAGCAGCGGAACAGGGTGTTCAGGAAGCGCAAACGAACCTCGGTGTGCTCTACGATACGGGTCGGGGAACAGAGGTAAACGACCGGGCCGCTGCACGCTGGTTCAGCGAAGCCGCCAAGCAAGGCAATATGGTTGCACAGTACAATCTCGCCGTCATGTTGGATAAAGGTGAAGGCATCAAGGCCAACAAGCCACAGGCCGCCGCGCTCTACCGCGCTGCCGCTGAACAAGGCATGGACATCGCCATCCTACCCCATGCCAAGGTGCTCGATCAGTTGCAAAAGCCCGTTGCGGCTTACCGTCGATACCTTGAGGCCGCAGAAAAGGGATCCGTGGAAGCACAATACGTCGTTGGGCTCCGGCAGCTAGGTGGTCTCGGGGTAGAAGCAGACCCAGCAGCCGGCATGGAACGCATCAAATCCACCGCTGAAGCCGGATATCCCAAAGCCGCACTGTTCTATGGTGTTGGCTTGCTACAAGGGCAGCACGGCTTGGAGATCGATAAGGAAGCTGGACTGGCCATGGTCACCAAGGCTGCTGAAACCGGCTATATCCCTGCCATCATGGACCTAGCGCTCATTTACGATACGGGTAACGGCGTCGAACAGGATCGCACTCAGGCGCTGGCTTACTTTGAAGTCGCAGCCAAGCTCGGCAACCCGGTGGCCATGAATGCGGTTGGCGAACGCCTGCTTATGGGCGTCGGCATTGAAGCAAACCCAGCAGCTTCGCTGGACTTCTTCGTCGCAGCGATCCAAGCCAAAAACCCGATGGCCATGTACAACATGGGACAGATCTATGAGTCTGGCATCGCTGGAGAAGCCAATCTGGAAGAAGCCGTAAAGCTATACCGAGCGGCCGTTGATCTGGGTGTACCACAGGCGCAGGACAAGCTTGTTCGAGCTTGTGAGGGCCAATCATTTCCTGCGTGTTTCCGGCGCTAAACAACCGAAAACTGGAGCTGTCGAACAGCCACCAGAACGGCGCATGGAACGACAGAACTTTTAGCCCTCAAACCACTTTTGGGGGCTGAAGGTTTTGTCAGAGCCGCGTGAGAAACCGTGGCCCATATCCAAGTCTCAAGCGAATCCATCCAATCAACCTACTCATTCCGGTCAATCTCAGCCCCGAATGTTAGTTTCCCGGTTAAATTTCAATAATTTCCGGAAAGAACCGTAATTGAAAACGGGTAGTAGCTGCGGACTTTGTACTTTTCTTCGCCATTTTTTAGAAATTACAGCGACGAGCCGCAGAATTGTATTAACGATTGACGTGATGGTATTGGCTCAGCCGTTCTTATCTCGCCTAGGCTGCATTTGAGCCGTGGGAGCGGCTCCTAAATTCCTTGGGAGGATTATCATGAAAAAGATGACCGCCGCTGCCCTCGTGGCTAGCGCACTGGTTAGCTTTTCTGCTGCTCAGGCAGAAGAACTGACCATCGCGACCGTTAACAACGGTCACATGATCGAAATGCAGAAGCTTTCCTCTGCTTACGAAGCTGAAACCGGCAACACCCTGAACTGGGTAACGCTCGAAGAAGGCGTTCTGCGTCAGCGCGTGACGACTGACATCGCTACTAAGGGCGGTGCATTCGACGTAATGACCATCGGTATGTACGAAGCTCCAATCTGGGGTTCCCTCGGCTGGCTCGAAGCTCTCGACTTCGGTGCTGACTACGACGTGAACGACATTCTGCCAGCAATGCGCGGCGGCCTGTCTGCGGGCGGCAACCTGTACGCTGCTCCGTTCTACGGCGAATCTTCTATGGTTATGTACCGTAAGGACCTCGTAGAAGCCGCTGGCATGTCCATCCGTGACATGGATTCCTGGGGCAACATTGCGAAGGTTGCTGAAGCAATCACCGGCGATGGCGTATACGGCGTATGTCTGCGCGGTAAGCCAGGCTGGGGTGACAACATGGCGTTCATTACGACCGTCGTGAACTCCTTCGGCGGCGCTTGGTTCGATGCTGACGGCAACCCAACTCTGGATACCCCTGAGTGGCACGCAGCAATCAACTTCTACGTTGACCTGCTGACCTCCTACGGCCCTCCAGGCTCCTCCGGTAACTCCTTCAACGAAATCCTGGCTCTCTTCCGTGAAGGCAAGTGTGGCATGTGGATTGACGCAACCATCGCTGCATCTTTCCTCGAAGGCGACGGTTCGAAGGTAACTGGTAAAGTTGGTTACGCTCAGTCTCCAAACGCTACCAACCCAGTTGGTGCAAACTGGCTGTGGGCTTGGGCTCTGGCTGTTCCAGCAGGCACGCAAAAAGCTGAAGCTGCTAAGGGCTTCATCGAGTGGGCTACTTCCAAGTCCTACATCGAGCTCGTTGCGGACGCTAACGGCTGGGGTGCAGTACCAACCGGTACGCGTCAGTCCACCTACGACAACGCTAACTTCACAGCTGCTGCTGCATTCGCGGACGCTGAACTGGCTGCTATTCTCTCCGCAGCTCCAGGCGCAACCGACGTGAAGCCTTACACCGGCGTTCAGTTTGCTGCTATTCCTGAGTTCCAGGAAATCGGCTCTGAAGTTGGTCAGCTGATGTCTGCTGCTCTGGCTGG
Source organism: Alphaproteobacteria bacterium (assembly GCA_049437045.1). Taxonomy (GTDB): domain Bacteria; phylum Pseudomonadota; class Alphaproteobacteria; order UBA7985; family UBA7985; genus UBA7985. The sequence goes on from JBMTIF010000155.1 coordinate 4,291, forward strand.
TTCCATGTCCATCGAAGACGCTCTGGCTGAAGCTCAGGCTGCTGCTGAAGCGATCATGGGCAACTAAGAAGCTTTTAAAGCTTTAACGGCTGTGTGATTTCCTCGCGAAATCACACAGTCTGGCCTTCAGTGGGAGCGGCATTTTGTTGGTGACGCTCCCATTGTTATTTCCGGACGAAGTTTCGTATCGGTTCGGTCTCCGGACCTAGGAGGGGAAAACAGCATGTCTCGTACAATTTCACGACTTTTGCAGCTGCCCAGCATTGCCGTGCTTCTCGTATGGATGCTGGTTCCGCTCTCCATGACGCTGTACTTTTCCTTCAGGAAATACCACCTGCTGCGTCCCCATATTCAAAGCTGGGCTGGCTTCAAGAACTACCAGAACTTCATCTTTGCTCGCAAAGGTAAGGGCTGGGTCTGGGAGCTTGAGTTTCTCGACTTCCTGAATATCCAATGGCTGACCGATCTGGCCATCGCGACACCCTTTGCAACCAGTTTTGTCACCGTTATCGGAAACACGCTGTTGCTGGTGGGTTCGGTACTCGTCATCACCGTTGTCTTCGGACTGGCGATCTCTGTTCTGGTCAATCGCGAGTTCGCTGGCCGTGGCATTGTTCGGGTGATGCTGATTTCACCGTTTTTCATCATGCCAGCCGTCAATGCGATCATCTGGAAAAACATGATGTTTGACCCGATTTATGGGCTGGTGAACGTGGTTTGGACCATGTTTGGCGCTGAGCCCGTGCCGTGGCTCGAACTATACCCCCTTCAGGGCATCATCGTCATGGTCTCATGGCAGTGGACCCCCTTTGCTATTCTTATTTTCATGACTTCGCTACAAAGCGAAGATCGTGAACAGCATGAAGCTGCGCGACTAGATGGCGCGAACTTCATTCAGATTTTCATGTTGCTAACGCTGCCTCATCTGGCGCGCGCAATTGCAGTCGTTATTCTGATTCAGATGATTTTCCATCTGGGTGTATTCGCTGAGATCTTGATCTCGACCAAAGGCGGACCGGGTTCAGCCTCATCGACTTTGACATACGAAATCTACAAGAAGGCGCTCGAAGGCTTTAACTATGGCCTCGCAGCAGCCGGTGGCGTGCTGGCCATTATTCTTGCCAATTTGGTTTCGATTTTCCTGGTTCGCTTCGTCGGCGACAACTTGGCAGAATAGGAGGCGCACATGTCGTATCTGGCTCGTAAGAAAATCGTCGAATTCATCGCAGTCTCGTTCTGCTGGATTGTTGCGATTCTGATTTTCTTCCCGATCATCTGGATGTTCATGACCTCCTTCAAAACCGAAGGCGGCGCTGTCTCTCTTCCTCCAAGCGCGGTCCCCCTGCCCGGTTTCGCCGTCGAAGCGATCCAAGGCTCTGATCTGCCGGGCTGGATGGGATGGCTCAAGACGGCTGTATTCGAGCCAACCTTCGGCTCCTACCAGACTGTGTTTGAGCGTGAAGGTTACTTCAAATTCCTGACCAATTCGCTGATCGTCAGCATTGGCTCAACCCTATTGGCTATGACAATCGCCATCCCCTCTGCCTACGCTATGGCCTTCGCTGGCGGGCCGGGGACGAAGGGTATTCTTCTGTGGATGTTGTCGACGAAAATGTTGCCAGCCGTGGGTGTTCTGA
>JBMTIF010000156.1:0-5815 GCA_049437045.1 Alphaproteobacteria bacterium
TTCTGAGCTTCCATGGAGGGCCGACGAAGCCGCTCGACAGCGTCTGTGCTCAATAGTGTGCCGTCATTCTCTGCCAAAGGCCGATAGAGGTTCGCCATGCCGCGCGCATTGCCAATCCCTCCGGCCCCACCGATGTGCGCAGGCCAGTAAATGGGTTTATTGGCAGAGAACCGGCCGGTGTTGAGCAGGGACAGGAAGGGGATGGATTTCTTGTCAAAGACAACTTTCCTCAGAAACGGACTTGCCAGAACCACGGACAGAGAGGGCTGACCAGAGATTACAGGCGCAAAGCGGGCGTACTCGCTCCGCGGCAGGCCGATGTAAAACTCCGAACCGGTTGGCTGGCGAAAGTGTGTTTCGAAGTATTCGCCAAGGCTCACGCCTGAAACCCGCCGAACGACCTCTCCCACAAGCCAGCCGAAGGTCACCATGTGATACCCGTTCGCGCTGCCTGGTTCCCAGAAAGGCTCCTCAGCGGCCAAGGCTTCGACCATGAAATCCCAGTCCCGAAAAGCGGCATGTGGGACGCGTTTTCGGATGGCTGGCAGGCCAGCGGAGTGATTGAGAAGAGAGGCGACGCGAATATCGCCCTTTCCTTTGGCTGCGAACTCTGGCCAGTAAGTTGAGACGGGCGCGTCCAGCTCGACCTTGCCTTCGTCGACCAGCTTGTGCAGGCACATGGCGGTCGCGACCTTGGTGTTGGAAAATACAGGCAAAAGCGTATCGGCTTCCCACTTCACTGTTTGCGCAGAATTCTGATGCCCCATCCATAGATCAACAACGGTTTGCCCTTGGTAGACGACAGAAACACAGGCACCGACCTCGCGCCGTTCCCGAAAATTGGCGGCAAAGGCTTCGGCGACTGGCATGAACTGCGGTGCAGCAAAACCGCCAAGGCCCGGATTGTCTTCAAAAGGTGTGGTCACGGCATCGGTTCCTGTTTGAGTTCGCTGTAATTTGGTGCGCGCATGTCGCGGGCGAACATGGTTGCACTGCGGGGGTATAGGGTTTCAATCCGACCGCTGGGGCTGCGGTACCAGCTATCGCAACCCGAAGCCCAGACGGTGTGGCTCAATTCTTCAGCGATACGGTCGTTGAAGGCGCGCTGAGCCCGGGGTTCAACGTCGAGACAGGAGCCGGTTTTACGTGCATGTTCAATCGCCTGAATGATCCAGTTCGTGGTGCGCTCGATCATGTAAATTACTGACGTCGTTCCCACACCCGTATTTGGTCCGGTGGACATGAAGTAGTTGGGAAAGCCCGCAAGCATGACACCCCGATAGGCCTCAACACCCTTGGCCCACACATCGCTGAGCTGGAGGCCGTTGCGACCCGTGGCTTTGAGGGAAAAGAACTGCTCCTGAATATCAAAGCCGGTGGCATAAACGATCAGGTCATAGTCGCGGTGCTGGCCCAGATTGTCCTTGATCCCACTTCCATCAATTGCCGCAATACCATCTGAAAGCAGCGCAACATTTTCGCGGTTCAGAGCCGGGAAGAAGTCATCAGAAATCAGGATGCGCTTACAGCCCAATTCATAGTCCGGGATCAACGCGGCGTGCAGCTTGGGATCGCGGACAACAGCGCGGATGAAGCGACGAATTTGACGCTCACCACGGGCGCGGAAGCGGCGGCTCTTAACAATCGGGTAAAGCAGCAGATCCAGTCGCCAAAAATAAGCGGCCCGGATCAGTTGAGCGGTGAACGGCCAGGCGGCAAACAGCCGCTTTTCCCAATTCCGATACGCGCGATCATTCCGCGGGGCGATGTAGTTCGGCGTGCGCTGGTAGACATCGACCTGAGCGGCTGATTTCGCGATTTGGGGAACCAACTGAATGGCACTGGCGGCGCTGCCTACCACAGCGATCCGTTTGCCAGACACGTCATAATCCGGATCCCACTGCGCCGTGTGCATGCTGGCGCCATTGAAACTGTCTCTCCCCGGGATATCGGGCAGTTTGGGTCGGTGCAGGCCGCCCATGCCGTTGATGACAAAACGGGCCGTGACTTCACCACCATCACGCAGGGAAATGCGCCACAGGCCTCGGTCGTCGTCGAAAACCGTCTCGGTGACTTCTATGCCCAAGTGGATAAAGGGCTCGAGTTCAAATCGCGCCACCACGTCATGCATATAGGCCAGAATTTCGGGCTGGCGGGCGTAAACGTGGGTCCAATTCGGGTTGGGTGCAAAGGAAAAGCAGTAGAGATGCGAAGGGATATCACAGGCCGCTCCGGGATAACGATTGGCCTGCCAAGTACCGCCAATTTCACGGGCCTTGTCCACCACTGCAATGTCAGTGACGCCTCGATCCAGCAGTTTGATCGCAGCACATAAACCTGAAAACCCGGTACCGATAACCAGAACTTCATAGTGGGAACCGGATTTCAGCATTGCTTATTGTCCTGCCTACGCTTGCGTGTTCATTCAATTAGAGCCTATGCTCAACTATGTAAGAGCCTAACCGGCAAAGTCGACAGCGTTAATTTAACTTACCAAATAGAGACCCAATGGATCGTATGCGGAGCCTTCGCCAGATTGTTACTCTGGCTGATGCAGGCAACTTCAGGAAGGCAGCCGAGCGTCTTGGTGTGACACACTCGGCACTCAGTCAGGCAATCGCCAAACTTGAAGACAGCTATGGCGTTCCGCTTTTTGTGCGCAACAAGCAGGAAACGGTCCCGACAGCCTTTGGCCGACGCATGGTTGAGGCGGCCAGACAGGCGCTGGTCGAAATCGAGCGCGCAGAACGCGACGTCGCCATGATGCGCAACTGGGAGACCGGCGTTCTGACAATCGGCTCAGACCCCAATGTCGCGGAGAGCCTGTTGGCACCTGTTCTGGTCAGCATGATGCGCCGCCATCCCCATGTCCGTATCAAGGTGATGTCACAGAATTGGCAGGCGATGGAGCACAGCCTGATCAACAAGACCATCGACATCTATGTTGGGCTTGCACCGGATCGACGGACTGACGCGCTGGTTTACGATAGCATCCCGCTGGCACCGCCAATCTGCGTTTGTCGCGCCGGGCATCCGCTGATCGGACGTTCATTGCGGATTCAGGATATTCGCCCTTTTCCGTTTTTGGCAGCAGATGCACCGGTCTGGTATCTCGAAAACGTTCGCCAGACCTACCCCGATGAACTCAAAACCCTCGATGACGTGCGCTCAACCTTCCTGATGACGCAAGATCTGGGACTGATGCGTAAAATGATCGCGGAGACCGATGCCATTGGTGTTTTGCCGGCGCAGGTTGTTTCTACCCAACTCAAGCGCAACGAAGTTGCCAAGTTGCGGTTCCATCGTGAGCCGTTCCGGGGCAGCCTACCGGGTGTAATCGCGCGTTTGGACGGTTACCCTTTGCCGCCGATCGCTCAGGCGCTGGTCACGCGTATTCATCGCGCCGTGCAAAAACGGATGTAGAAATCCCCTTAAATTTCCATTTTGGTGGAAAAATACGCTGAATTTGCCCTTATTTTCCGCTTCTCTAGCTCTATTTTACCTTTTGCTAATAGAAGATGGATTCTGAATTGGGAGGTTTGGCATGAAGAGTTTTCTGAGAGCATGGATTGGTTTGGCGCTTGGTTTGGCCGCGCTCTTTCCGGCTGTAGCCAAGGCAGATGGCCACGCATCGCACGAGGTTGTCGGATTGTGGGATACAGCCTACGTGGGCAATCCACCGCGCTATCTGGTTGTCGATATCGGGCCTTGCGAAAGTGACTCCAGCTTATATTGCGGCGAAATTATCGAAGCGCCGGATGCGGACAATCCTGAGTATTTTCTGACCAAACTGATTCTCTTTGATCTGCAGGATCTGGGGGAAGGTATATTCGGCAAGGGCAAGGTTTGGAACCCGCTTGATAACAACGTCTACACCGGCAAGATGGAGCTGATGGAAAACGGCGGGCTCAAAGTCGCCGGGTGTATCATCGGAATTTGCCAATCTCAGGAATGGACCCGCACGCCGCAGTAAAGGCGCGGGACGACATACATCATTCAAAAGCCAAGTCAGGGCGGTGCGACGGTCGCCATGACTTGGCTAGAATTTTTGGAACTTGAGTGCAGTTGCAGGCTGCTTTAGGGTTCTGATCCGTCTCCATATCTATCAAGGAATGTCGATGCAGCGAGTCCGTAAAGCTGTTCTGCCCGTGGCAGGTCTTGGGACGCGGTTTTTGCCTGCGACCAAAGCAATGCCGAAGGAAATGCTGACCGTCGTGGATCGACCGGTGATCCAGCACGCGGTTCAGGAAGCGCTCGCCAGTGGTATCGAGCAACTGATCTTTGTAACCGGGCGGGGAAAGACAGCGATTGAAGATCACTTCGATCATGCCTTCGAACTCGAAGCAACACTCGCGGCCCGGGGTAAGGAAGACGCCCTGCAAACCGTCGAGGCAACCAATTTTCCACCCGGAACAATCGCTTACGTGAGACAGCAGGAACCTTTGGGGCTTGGTCACGCAGTCTGGTGCGCACGTCACGTGATCGGTGATGAGCCTTTCGCTGTTCTGCTGCCTGATGATATCATTCTGGGCGACAAACCCTGTCTCGCGCAGTTGCTTGATGTTTATGAGAACCTCGGGACGGGCGATGGAGCCAACCTGATCGGTGTCGAGGCTGTTGAGCCGGAAATGACAAGGAAGTTCGGTGTTCTTGATATCGACCGATGGTTAGACGACGAGACCTCGTTCATCGCCAAAGGCATTGTCGAGAAACCTCATCCCGAAGAAGCACCGTCCAACATGGCTGTGTTTGGCCGCTATATTCTTGATCCAACGGTGTTGAAGCATCTGGACCGTCAGGAAAGGGGCGCTGGCGGGGAAATTCAGCTGACCGATGCTATTGATGCGAGCATCCGGGACGGTGTGCAGACCCTGGGCCATCTCTGTGACGGCAGACGCTTCGATTGCGGGTCGAAAGAAGGTTTCGTTCTGGCCAATGTCGCCTATGCCCTGCAAGACACGCTGATGGGGCCGGGGCTGAAACGCGCGATTCAGGATTTAGTACGGGAAGAGTAAGGGGTGGCGCGTCACGTTCTTGCCCGCTTCGCGGGCGGCGAACGCGCCACGCGCAGGGAGACGGCGACCCTGTCGCCGGTCGGCTATCGCCTCCGTTTTATCCCCCTGCACGCCTTTGGCGTGCGTCCCCCTTGGATAAGGGGGACGAGCGATGGTCGTTGGCTGTTAGAACAGGCCTTCGATGTCACCGGCTTCGTTGAGCATGATCGACTCAGCAGCAGGCGTGCGCGGCAGGCCCGGCATGGTCATGATCTCACCACAGATGGCAACGATGAAACCGGCACCTGCTGACAGGCGGACTTCACGAACTGGCAGGGAATGTCCGGTAGGGGCGCCGCGCAGGTTCGGGTCGGTTGAGAAGGAGTACTGCGTCTTGGCCATACAGACCGGCAGGTTTCCGTAACCGGCGTCTTCCCATGCCTTGAGCTGGTCGCGGATTTTCTTGTCCGCCAGCACTTCATCAGCGCGGTAAATCCGCTTGGCCACCGTCTCGATCTTCTGGAACAGGCCCATGTCGTCCGGGTACAGCGTGGAGAATTGGGACATGCCGCTATCGGCGATTTCCGCAACACGGGTTGCCAGCTCTGTGACGCCTGCGGAGCCGTGCTCCCAGTGCTTACACAGAATGGCTTCAGAGCCCATTTCCTCAACGTAAGCCTTCACAGCCGCCACTTCAGCGTCGGTGTCGGTTACAAAGTGGTTGATGGCAACAACTGCTGGAACTCCAAATGATTTCACGTTCTCGATGTGACGACCGAGGTTGGAGCACCCTGCTTTCACGGCTTCGACGTTTTCCGGGC
>JBMTIF010000157.1:0-5799 GCA_049437045.1 Alphaproteobacteria bacterium
CTCGGGAATAGAGATTGACGTGCAGGGGAATGGCGAGAATTACAACGTTCACGTGACGACAACGCGCAGCTTCCCGCCTTGGCGCTTTTACAAGCACACCTTTCCAACGACTTCGGATTGGACGCGGATCCGTCTCCCGTGGGCCGATTTTACCAGCGAAACCTTTCGAGGGCCGCTTGATCCGTCGACAATCAATCGACTGAACCTGACAGCTTATGCTCGTGACTTCGAAGCGGACCTTGCCGTAAGCCGGATTGCTCTTTATCGCTAGGGAGCATTGGCAGTCCCGCTCGAAATGGGGTCTCAGGCTGTTTCTGTGGTTGCAGTTGTTTGTGTGAGTCGTGATTAGGTGTCGGGCCAGTCGTCAAAATCTGAAACCAGACTGCCGCCGATCATTGTGATCGGAGGGGCAAATATGGACCTCACAGGGCAGGCTGGGGTTGCCATGCGCACGGGTGACTCCTTGCCCGGGCAGGTTCGAGCAAGCGCGGGCGGCGTTGGCCGCAACATTGCCGAGGCGCTCGCCCGGCTGGGGCGTTTAACTAAGCTTATCGCCGCGCTGGGCGATGACGGCTTTGCCGAAGATATTGTGCGTCAAACCTCGGTCGCCGGCGTCGATTTGCGTGCGACTTTACGGGTGCCGGGGCAGACGACTTCAACCTATTTGTCGGTGCTGGATACAGCGGGCGAGATGCAATTGGCCATCAATGACATGGGGCTTGTTGAGGCGTTGACGGCCAAGGTTCTGTCCGAACGCTGGCGTGATTTGGAAGATGCCATGGCCTGGGTTGTTGATGCCAACTTGAGCGAAGAAGCGCTGGCCTATCTTTTTGAAAATGCCCCGGATCATATCCCGATTTGCGCTGAACCCGTGAGCGCGATAAAGGCAGCGAAATTGACCCCGTGGCTAAGCCGCATCCAACTGCTCAAACCCAATAGAATGGAAGCTGCAGCGCTGACAGGATTGGCGGAAAACAGCCCGGCTGAAGACTTTACAGCCGCCTTGCATGATTTGGGCGTTGGTCGTGTTGTGATTTCGCTGGGCGAGGATGGAGTGTTGGGCAGCGACGCCACGGGGGAGCAGTTTGCCCAACCGGTTTATCCCGTGACTATCAAATCGGTCACTGGGGCAGGGGACACGCTGATGGCTGCCTTGGTTGATACCTATTTGGCCAAGATGCCGCTTTCCAAGTCGCTGCCTTGGGCACAAGCTGCCGCGAGCTTGTCCCTGCAATCCGACCGCGCTATTCACCCTGGCTTGTGCGAAGCCGCTGTCCGTTCAGAGCTTGAGGCCCATTCATCATGATCCACCCGATGATCGAAACGTCAGCAGCTGTCAGAGAGGCGCTCGAACAGGGAAAACCCGTTGTCGCGCTTGAATCGACCATCATCAGCCACGGCATGCCCTATCCTCGAAACGTGGAAACCGCCCTATCTGTCGAGCAACAGGTTCGAGAAAACGGGGCAGTGCCAGCGACGATTGCTGTCATTGGGGGCAAGCCAACGGTTGGGCTGACGGCGGATCAAATTGAGTATCTGGGCAAAGAAGGTCTGAACGTCACCAAGGTAAGTCGTCGCGACCTGCCGCAGATCATGGCAACGGGGAAAGACGGTGCGACAACGGTTGCATCGACCATGATCCTTGCCGATCGGGCGGGGATTAAGGTTTTTGCGACTGGTGGCATCGGGGGCGTTCACCGTGGGGCGGAAAATTCGATGGACGTATCCGCGGATCTACAGGAACTGGCACAGACCAACGTTGCTGTTGTTTGCGCAGGTGCCAAGGCCATTCTGGATCTCCCCAAGACCCTCGAGTACCTAGAAACCCACGGGGTTCCGGTGCTGGGGTTCAAGACCGATGACTTGCCCGGCTTTTATACCCGTGAAACCGGTCTGCAGGTGGATCACCGCGTGGAAACTCCTGCGGATATCGCCAGGCTCATGCAGGCTAAATGGCAATTTGGTCTCGACGGAGGAGTGCTCATCACCAACCCCGTTCCACCGCAGTTCGCTATGCCCAAACAACAGATCGATCAGGCCATCGAACAGGCCTTGTCCGAGGCTGATGAACAGGGCGTCACAGGCAAAGACTCAACGCCGTTTTTGCTGGCCCGCGTGACGGAGTTGACGGGCGGCGACAGTCTTTCCACAAACATTCGTCTGGTCGAAAACAATGCGCGACTGGCGGCGTTAATTGCGTGCGAAGTCGCGGAACTCGGAACCTAAATCAGCCGGCGCAACGTCCATCGAGTAGCTGTCAAAGCTGATGTTCCCCAACCATGACCACAGCGCCAGCAGCGGCTGGTCGCCGGTTTTGGTGGCATGGTCTTCATTGGACTGGTGGATAACAAAGCTGTCCGGCGGACGAGGGACCCATTCTTCGCTGATATGTTGCCAGTACGCGGTACCAGAAACGATGTGGGAGAGTTCTATAGCTTCGTGGCGATGGCGGGGATAAAACGTGTGCCGGTCGTGCCAGTAAACCCCAAGCCGGATTTCATCGCTCTTTAGCATTCCCTCCGGCCCCAGAAACTCCACGTAAGCCCGGTTGGTGCTGTCACTGTCGGTAAAGGCGCCCCGGGTCTGCCACGCCAGAAACGGTGAAAGGCGCTCCAGCGCTTCGGCCAGTGGGTCGCGATCCAGCGTGGCGAGGGTGCCTGATAGAACCACATCATGAGCATGCAGCTGCCAGTTAGGCCGTGATTTGCTGTTTTCACGAAGCAAGCGCGCGGTTTCTTTGCCGTGATGGGTGTCGGTTGCTTCAAGCCGCCGGGCGAATTGATCGAAAAGTGTCGCCCATGCCTGATCGAGTGTCGAAAAATCCATCATTGCGATTGCCTTCACCTACAAACTTCACAGGCGAAGCGTTTACGGGACTGACGGGCATAATCGCGCTTGGTTGCGGCATCAGGACGCCGCTTTTTCGGCAATAGCGGTTCCGCAAGCCCAACCGGAAGACCAGGCCCACTGGAAGTTATAGCCCCCCAGCCACCCGGTCACATCGACCACTTCACCGATGAAATAGAGGCCGGGGACGGTGCGTGTTTCCATCGTCTTGGACTCAAGCCCATTGGTGTCTACGCCGCCGAGTGTGACTTCTGCCGTTCGGTAACCTTCTGAGCCCGTTGGCAGGACTTCCCATCGATTGATGCGCTCGGCCAGCTTGTTGAGGGTCTTGTCTGGTTGATCTCCAATTCGGGCTTTTGACAGGGAAGGCCCGAGTATTGATTGCACCAGCCGGTTAGGCAGGTGTTCAGACAACAAAGTCGCCAGATTCCGCTTACCCGTCTCTGAACGCCACTGCTTCAGCCCTTCGCTTGCGTTCCAGCCCGGTGCAAGATTCACGCGGATCGGTGTGCTTTCCCGCCAATAGCTGGAAATCTGCAGGATCGCAGGACCAGAAAGGCCACGATGGGTGAAGAGGATGGCTTCCTCAAAAGCGGTTTTGCCGTGGTGTACTACGGCGTCGGCGGCAACCCCTGCCAGTGCCTTGCAGTCCTCAAGAAGGGTATCGGTAAAAGTCAGAGGGACCAGCGCTGGGCGTGTTTCCGTGAGGGCCAAGCCAAACTGTTCCGCCAGCTGATAACCCAAACCTGTCGCGCCCATCTTGGGGATCGACTTCCCTCCACAGGCAACAACGACGTGACGTGCGGACAGACCCTGCTGACGGCCTTCGCGTTCGACGTGCAATGTGAAACCGCTGTCGTCCTTGGACAGGCTCGTCACCTGTGTGCGCAGCCACAACTTTGCACCAACGCTTGCCATTTCATCGAGCAGCATATCGATGATGTCTTTGGCTGTTCTGTCACAGAACAATTGGCCAAGCGTCTTTTCGTGATAGGGAATGCCATGGCGGACCACCATGTCGATGAAATCCCACTGGGTGTAACGCTTCAAGGCTGACTTGGCGAAGTGTGGGTTCTGGGACAGGAAGTTCTTGGGCTCTGCACCCATGTTGGTGAAGTTGCACCGACCGCCGCCTGAGATCCGGATTTTCTCACCCGGCGCCTTGGCATGATCCAGCACCAGAACCGAGCCACCGCGCGCACCGGCAAAAGCTGCGGCTTGCATGCCTGCAGCTCCAGCGCCGATGATAACGGTATCGAAATGCATGGTGGTGGTCATGACTGCTTACTTAAAGACGCAACAGCGTCTGGCTCCCCTTGATTAGGCCTGCAGTTTTATCGCATTGCGACCATCGAAACACGATCAGAACTCAAGGAGCAGCATCGCATGCGCAGCTTTGACTTTACCGGGACAACAGCCGTTGTAACAGGCGCAGGCAGCGGCATTGGACGCAATATCGCTCTGGGGCTGGCTAAGCGTGGGGTCAAAGGATTGGCTCTTTGTGACATCCGAGAGGATCTGGTTCAGGAAACGGCGTCTTTGTTGGAGGCGCAAGGTGTGCATGTATCGGTTCACGTCTTTGATATCGCTGAGCGGTCAGCCATCGAAGCCCTGCCAGCGCAAGTTTTGACTGCGCATGATTCCGTGGAGGTGCTGGTGAACAATGCCGGGGTTACCCTGGGCGGGACGCTCGATGCCTGTACGATTGATGAATTTGAGTGGTTGTTGACGATCAAGCTGCTCGGCGTCACGCGGATGACGCGCGTTTTTCTGCCTCAGCTAAAGCAGGTTTCGTCTGCACAGATCATCAATATCTCTTCATTGTTCGGTCTGATCAGCGTGCCCGGTCAGGCGGCTTACTGTGCCAGCAAATTCGGTGTTCGCGGATTTTCCAACGCGCTGATCGCGGAATTGGATCGGACCAATGTCGGAGTGACAGTCGTTCACCCGGGTGGCATTGCTACCGATATTGCCAATCACGCGCGTATGTCAGCGTCTTTGACCGAAGAGCAGGCGAGCAAGGGCCGAGCGTCAGCCAACAAGTTGCTTATCATGCCTCCGGAACAGGCGGCGGAGATTATTCTTGATGCTGCAGCGCGGCGACAGGAGCGGGTCATTGTCGGCCGTGATGCCAAACTTGCAGCGTTTCTGGAGCGGTTTTTTCCGGTTCGGACGTGGCAACGTCTGGCTGCCTTGTCACCCAAGGCGAAACGGGCAACCAAGGCCCGCTGATCGTGTAGGCCAGAACAGGCGGTGGCGTCATTCCACCACCTGCGAGACAGCGGTTCGGGTCCGCCTTACTTGGGCAATCCCATGAGAACATCGCCAGTCATAGGCGTCATCACGGTCGTCTCGACCAGCGCGCCAGCGTCAATCCGGGCTTGAGTCAGCTCAGCATCATCGCGGAAAGAAGCGATGCTTTCCGGGCCAGCAAAGTCGATGAGGACAAGCAGTTTGTTGTCATCGTCTGCTTCGGTGCCGGCATAGATCAACTTCATGCCGTAAGCTTTCATTTTCTCCTGATTGGCCAAAGCCATATCCCGCCACGGTGCGAAGCCTCGGGCCAAGTCTTGAGTCAGTTTTACAATCATTGTCGTCTTCCCATTTCCAAGAGTTTCACAAGTACTGCGGGAATGATGAAATGAGACAGGTTCCCTTTGCTAGTAAATAGAGCCGATTTTTCCAAGATTATTGAAACTAGAAATTAATCTGCGGTTATTGAGCGAAATCAGCCTAATAATCGCTCATCCCAAGGATAGTCGGAAAGAAGCTCAAAGCCTTCATCTGTGATCAGAACCTGTTGCTCCAACTTGACCCCGTCTCTCTCACCCACCGCGCCGCAGTAGGATTCTATGCAGACAACCATGCCGGCCTCGAAAGTGCCGTCGTAAACTTGGGTGCGCCAGGGGTGTTTGACCTGTGGGTACTCATCACACATGCCAACACCGTGGA
>JBMTIF010000158.1:0-5796 GCA_049437045.1 Alphaproteobacteria bacterium
GGTAGCCAGACCAGCGCCGATGTACTTGAACATTTCAGGTGTCATGATGATTCCTCTTTGATTTGCAATCGCGCCAGGTTCCGACCTGACTTAGATCACGGTGTTAGGATTAGTGATGTGGATCAATCGCTTCCGACAGGTAAACCGCCGCAAGCAAAGTGAAGATGTACGCCTGCAAGTAGGCGACCAGGTACTCCAACGCACTCAGCGCGAAGAGAACGGGGGTCAGCAGCAGACCACCAACGATGGTCAGCAGGCTCGTCGCACCAGCACCGGCTGCGAACGTGCCGATCACCTTGAGGACGATGTGTCCTGCAGTCAGGTTCGCAAACAAACGCAGAGAGTGGGTGAGGGGACGCATGAAGAAGGAGATGATCTCAATCACAACGATCAGCGGCAGCAGCCAGCCCGGTACGCCCGCTGGCGCAAAAATGCCGAACCAACCCAGGCCGTGACGGCTGACACCGACGTAGATGACCATCAGGAAGATGACCACCGCCATGAACGCAGTCAGGCTGATGTGAGAGAACACTGTAAAGGAGTAAGGCAGCATGCCCAGAATGTTCGCGACAAAAACGAACAGGAATACGGAGAGCAGGAAAGTAACGTAGGGACGACCATCTTTGCCAAGAATGTCGTCAACCATGCCGAACCCGAAGTCGAAGATCATCTCCGAAATCGTCTGCCCACGCCCCGGAATAACCTTGGCGTTCGCTGTCATGATGATCATCAGGAAAGCAATAACCGCAACCGTCAGCAACATGAAGAAAGCCGAGTTGGTCACAAAGGCAAACGGCGTGTCTGCCAAGACCGAAAGCGGCGTAATGTCGAACTGGTGCATCAGGTCGAATGCGGACTTTTCGCCCTCACTGGATTTTTCAGCCACAACAAATATCCCTATTCTTCGTCGCGTTTGGCAACTTGGCGCGCCTTGAAGATCATGTACCAAATACCGAGTACAAACCCGATAAAGAAGCCCACCACAAAGAAGAGCGGTTTCGTTCCAAGTGCATTGTCGAGAGCGTAGCCGCCAACAGTGCCGATGAGGATGCAAATCACAAAAGAAAACGCCACACCGAAGGCTTCAGAAGCCGTGCGATTGGCGATTTGTTTTGCGCTGCTGATCCTCTCTTCGGCGAGCCTGGGCCGAGCAACTTCAATGCGAGACTTCAGGTCTTCCAGCCCGTCTTTATTGGGGTCTTTCTCGAAGGTCATATCTGTCTCCGAAACCAAAAAAAAACGTGCAAATAGGCGGACCTAAACTTGGGAAGGGGTTTAGGTGTCTTTGGTTACAGGGTCAAGCGAGTCAGCCGAATAGCTGCTTCAACCCGCCTCTGCTGTAGAAGCATGCACAAGTGCTTCTTCCAAATCGATGGAAAGCAGGCTTGAAACACCCCGTTCAGCCATCGTTACACCAAATAGACGGTCCACCCGCGACATGGTGACCGGGTGGTGCGTCACAACAACGATGCGTGTGTTTGACTTACGCGCCCATTCGCCGACCAGATCACAGAATCGCGCGACGTTGTGGTCGTCCAATGGGGCATCAACCTCATCGAGGACACAGATCGGCGCTGGATTGGTCTGCAGCAGCGAGAAAATCAGCGCGGTTGCGGTCATGGACTGCTCACCACCGGACATCAGGGCCAGCGAGGTCAGTTTCTTGCCGGGCGGTTGGGCAAAAATCTCCAGACCTGCATTCAGTGGATCGTCACCATCAATCAGCTCCAAATGCGCCGTTCCGCCATTGAACAGGCGGGTAAAGGTCTCCTGAAAAGCTTCGTTGACCTTCTTGAAGGCATCCGCAAGGCGAAGCCGACCTTCTTTGTTCAGGCTGGCAATGGCCTTGCGCAACTTGTCGATGGCCTTGTTCAGGTCTGCACGTTCTTCCTCGTAGGTCGAAAGCTCGTCACTGAGTTCCGTGCTTTCGTCCTCCGCACGCAGGTTCACAGCGCCCAAGGCGTCCCGATCCCGAATTGCGGCTTTCAGCGCCCGATCCGTGTCGCCCTTGAGCGGCAGCTCACCAGCCGGGTCGAGTTCGGCAAGTCCGGGGAGTGCCTGTGGACCCGCTGAGAAGGTTTCCTTGATCGCTTCAGCCAGCTCATCCTTGCGCGCGATTTCGGTTTCAGCCGTCAGTCGAGCCGTAACCAGTTCTTCGCGGGCAGAACCGGCTTCCTTTTCCGCCTGCCGCGCTTCGGCATCTGCAGTTGAAGAAGCCGCACGGCGATCCGATACCGCCGCAACCGCGCGTTCCACGGCTTCTCGTGCATCGCGGATGTTGTTTTCCAGTATCTCGCGCTGCTGTGCGATTTCAGCAGGCCGGTTTTCCAGTGCCTGACGTTCTTCGGTCAGCGTGGTATCGCGCTGCCCCAGCTGAGCATGCTGGTGCTCAGCGTTCTTCAGTCTGCCATCCCAAGAAAACCGTTCGGTGGTTATCGCTCCAAGCCGGGTTTTCCGCGCAGAGACATCGCGCTTGTGCTGCTCACGTTCGGCTTGCGCCTGAGTCAGGGTCCGGCGCGCATCGTCGACTTGCGGACGGAGAGTATCGACCCGGGATTGCATAGCCTCGGCATCAGGACGGTCATCGAACGCCTTCTGCGCGGTTTCGACCGCTGCTTGGGCTTCGTCGTAGTCCGCATTCAAAGTCTGAAGAGCCGCGCGTAGAGCGCCGCTTTCTGCTTCGACCTTGGCGGCCTTGGCTTCAACGCGCGAAAGTTCGCTCTGTGCACTGGTCAGTGCGCGATAGGCCAGCTGCAGGCTCTGCCGTGACTGGGCTTCCGCGGCGCGGGCTTCTTTGAGCGTTGAGGCTGCTGCTTCGGCCTTGGTGCGCGCCTGATTTGTTTCCTCGCCTTTGCCAGAGAGGACAGACTCAAGCTCCTCGGCGCGCCGACGCTGTTCCAGCAAGCGTGCTGCACCGGGTACCTTGCCCGGTAATGCCGTGTAGCCGTCCCAACGCCACAAACCGCCATCCTTGGTGGTCAGACGCTGCCCCGGGCGCAGCTGTGATTGCAAGGCCGTTGCTTCCTGCGCCGAGCCTACAATACCGCACGCCATCAGACGGCGGTTCAAGGCCTGCGGTGCCGTATGGACGACGTCGCTCAAGCGTGTCACTGAACCCGGCAAGGCATCCGGCGTCTCATCGCTGCTGGTTTCCAGCCAGAAGTCACCCTGTTCCCGCGCACCTGCCGGCGCTTGCAAGGCATCCCCGATCACCGCTGCCAGAGCCGTTTCAAACCCGTCCTGCACCCGGAGGGAAGACAGCACGGGTTCGGCGGCTGCATCACCCTGTTTCTCACTGGCCTTGAGCAGCTCCTGCAAGCCACGCAGCTCAGCGCGCAGTTGGGCTTCTTCCCGGGCCAAAGTGTCAGCTTCGGCGCGCAGTGACAGTTCAGTCTCGCGTGCCGCCGTCATGGTTGTTTCCGCAGCAATGAGCGCTTCTGCAGCAGCATCGTGATCTGCCTGCAGTTCAGCAGCGCGGGAGCGGGCTTCAGCATGCTCGGCCATGCCTGAATCGCGCGCTTCGATATCAGCAATCTGACCCTGTAGCCGCTCGCGGCGGGCTGAAAGCGCGTCCAAACGCTGTTTCGCCTGATTGAGCGTGGTGGTCCGTGCGGTGATTTCAGAACCAACCCGCGCCACGTCCGCACGGGCGTTGGCCATGTCCTGCTCCAGCGCGCTGACCGCTGCATTGGCAGTTTCGACCGCTGTTTCCAGTGCTTCAAGTGCTTCTGCTTCACCTTCGCTGGACTTGGCCAACTCGGCTTCTTCGGCCGCCAGCCGTTCCAGCGCGGATTGTGCATCCGTCACCAGATTGGCTTCGCGCACCTGATCGTGCTCCAGCTGCTTGCGCTGGTTGGTGTTGTTCTGCAAGGCGCGGTCGATGTCTGCCTTGTCTCGCTCAAGACCGTCTTTTGCCACCAGAAAAGCCTGCAACTTCGCCCCGGCTTCGGCTTCCTGCTTTTGCAGGTCTGGCAGGTCGGTCGACAGATTGATCGATGCCTGATTGGCGCGTGCGGCACGGGCTTCGGCTTCAGCGACGCGTTTTTCGGCTTTGACCAGCGTTTCTTTGGCCCGCTCGACCGTCCGGGTCTGTGCCACCCATTGCAGATAGTGCAACTGCGCGTTCAGGCGGGTCATCTTGTCAGTCAGACGACGGTATTTCTCCGCCTGTTTTGCCTGCCCCTCAAGGGTTTTCAGCCGCTCTTGCAGGGCATTCATCACGGTTTCGAGGCGTTCAAGATTGCTCTCAGCAGCCCGCAGACGGTTTTCAGCCTCACGCCGGCGCGCCGCCAGCCCGACGATGCCTGCGGCTTCCTCAAGGATTTGGCGGCGCTCGACCGGTTTAGCGTTGATAATTGCTGCAACGCGACCCTGGGACACAATCGCCGAAGACGATGCGCCAGAGCCAGCGTCGGAGAAAAGCAGCTTCACTTCACCGGCGGTTTTGCGTGACTTGTTGATGCGATAGTCCGAACCTTTGCCCCGCTCGATCCGGCGGGAAACTCCAACCGTGGGGTGTTCGGCGTATTGCGGCGGCAGGGAGCCGTCTGCGTTTGACATGACCAATTCGACTTCGGCCACGTTGCGGGCGGGGCGGTCGGAGGAGCCATTGAAAATGACTTCCTCCATATCGGCGCCGCGAAGCTGCTTGGATCGGGATTCCCCCATGACCCATTTGAGCGCTTCGACGATGTTGGATTTGCCGCAGCCGTTTGGTCCTACGACACCGGTAACACCCGGCTCGATGTGGAATTCGGTCGCATCAACAAAGCTCTTGAAGCCTTGGATTCGGAGTTTTGTGAACGCGACCAAATGAACCCTCGACTTAGACCTTGAGCTTCTTCACCAGACGCGCGATTTCGTCACCGATCTGCGCCCAGCCACGATTTGGCGTGTAAAGCTCACCATTGATGTAAATGCGCGGCGTGCCGTCTACACCCAGATCAATCGCCGTGTTGTAACGGTCGATCAGTTTCTTCTGGTTGTCAGTGTCACCCACACAGGCTTTGTATTCGTCCTCGGTCTGACCCGTCAGCGCTGAAATTTCACGCGCGAGATCGGCTTCTGATCCGCCAGCACGCCAGTCACGCTGGTTGGTGAACAGCGCATCAATCGCGCCGAAAAAGGCTTCACCCTGTAAGCAGCGAGCAGACAGCGCCGCACGGTAAGCGGCACCATCGAGCGGGAAATCACGGTAGACATAGACCAGTTGACCAGCATCGATGTAAGGCTTCAGTTCCGGGTAGCCCTGCTCGTGGAACGCTGCACAGTGCGGGCAGGTCAGAGAGGCGTATTCGATCAGCACGATCGGCGCGTCTGGCGCACCTTCGTACGTGTCGTCGTCGTACACGCCCGTTCCCAGACCGCCATCGCTGGCCAGCGGCACGTAGGCGTCAGCGACTTCCGCTGCAGCGCCGTCAGTCGCCGAGTCGTCTGCCGTGCTCTCTTGGGCAAGGCTTGGTGCAGCCAGCGTCAGCAGGGCCACAGCAGCGACACCCAAGGGTGCGACAATTTTCAACATCGAATTCATCCTTTGCTCTTATCCACTCGAGTCGGTGGGTCACAACCGGAGTCGCGTAGATTCTTGTGGGTAACTTATGCGATTCTAGGGTTCTTATCCGTGGTCGCGTTCACGCTCGTCGATGCTGGTGCGCAGGGACTCGAGCGCGTCGCCTAAGTCTTGATTGTTACGCCTTTCCTGCCGGTTCATCACCCGGCTTTCGCGGGTATCCGGCCCACGATTTGTCACAGTCCCGCGAGAACTCCCTCGAGACGCCCCGCCACTGCCGCTCCCGC
>JBMTIF010000159.1:0-5693 GCA_049437045.1 Alphaproteobacteria bacterium
GTCCGGTGGTGAGCTGATCGAATTCTCCACGCCAGATGAGACCATCGCTGCTGTGAAATCCGGTGAAGCTGATGCAGTACTGGCTGATGGCGATTACCTGATGCCAATCGTTGAAGAGTCCGGCGGCATGCTGGAAGTTGTTGGTGAGCCTGTGTTCATCGGCGGTGGCGTTGGCATGGGTATCCGTGAGTCCGATGGCGATCTGAAAGCGGCTATGAACGCTGCCATTGAGCAGATGAAGAGCGACGGTTCTCTGAACGCGCTGATCACCAAGTGGTTCGACGCGAGCAGCGCTGTTTACTAAGACAGCCGCTACCGGTTTTTCGGTATGACGAAAGGGTCGCTTCGGCGGCCCTTTTTTTGTGCGCGTTCAGACTTTGAAGTCAGACAGACTGTCGACGGCTTCTTCCGGTCCTTCCACGTCAATCATCGCACCTTCTTCGGTGAAGCGTCGATCCAACACCGAAAGCGGACTATGGGCGATCAGGGCTTCGAGGTCTGACGCCTTGGCAAACCCAACTTTCAGGGTCGCTCGCACCGTGCGTGACCATTGGACGAGCGAGGCATGCTCCAGCGCTTCCTTGACCGCACCGGGATAGGCACGGGCCAGACCACCGGTGCCGAGCTTCGTTCCACCGAAATACCGGACAACGATTGCCCCAACATCGATGAGGTTTCGACCGATCAGGAGCTTTAGTATTGGCATCCCTGACGTGCCGGAAGGCTCGCCATCATCCTTGGCGCCTTCCTCGATCTGGTTGGTGTCATGGATCAGCCGAAATGCCGTTACGTGATGGTTGGCTTTAGGGTGCTCGTTACGCAGTTCGTCAAGCCGGCTTTCGAAGTTTGCGAAGGGCACCACGTAGGCCAGAAACCGGGACTTTTTTTCCTCGGTTTCGCCAAATGCTTCGTCGGTAAGCGTGAGAAAATCCAAGACGGGCTTCCTTTTGCTGGCTCAATCCGCCTCAGGCCGTTTCTGCAAACAACTCACGTCCGATCAGCATACGCCGGATCTCACTGGTGCCTGCGCCAATTTCATAAAGCTTGGCATCCCGCAGCAGACGGCCCGTGGCATAGTCGTTGATGTAGCCAATGCCACCCAGTGCCTGAATGGCTTCCAGCGCAATTTGGGTTGCCTTTTCCGCCGCGTAGAGAATACAGCCCGCCGCATCTTTACGCGTGGTTTCACCACGGTCACAGGCTTGAGCCACCGCATACACATAGGCACGGCAGGCATTCATGGTGGTGTACATATCGGCCAGCTTGCCCTGCATGAGCTGAAACGTGCCAATGGGCTGACCGAATTGCTCTCGTTCATGGACATAGGGCACCACGATATCCATCGCTGCCGCCATGATCCCGACAGGGCCAGCCGCGAGGACCACGCGCTCGTAGTCCAAACCAGACATAAGCACGTTGACGCCTTTTCCCTCTTCACCCAGCACGTTTTCGAACGGCACTTCGCAATCGTCAAAAATCAGCTCTGCCGTGTTCGAACCGCGCATACCCAGCTTGTCGAGTTTCTGACCGGTTGAGAAACCGGCCATGTCACGCTCGATCAGAAAGGCCGTGATCCCGCGAGGGCCGGCGTCTGGATCCGTTTTGGCGTAGACAACGAGGGTATTGGCGTCTGGCGCGTTGGTAATCCACATCTTGTTGCCATTGAGCACGAAGCGGTCATTCCGCTTTTCTGCGCGCAGCTTCATCGATACGACGTCAGAGCCAGCACCAGGCTCGGACATGGCCAAGGAGCCAACATGCTCTCCTGATATCAGTTTGGGCAGGTAGGTCTGCTTTTGCTCGCGATTGCCCCAGCGAGCGATCTGATTGACGCAAAGGTTCGAATGCGCGCCGTAGGACAAGCCCACGGAAGCGGAGGCACGGGACACTTCCTCCACCGCTACCGCATGGGCCAGATAGCCAAGCCCCAACCCGCCGTCTTCTTCAGGGACGGTAATGCCATGCATGCCCAGCGCACCCATTTCCGCCCAAAGCTCGCGCGGCATAGCGTTCGACTGGTCGATGTCTTGTGCCATAGGGGCCAGGCGATCCTGCGCCCAGCGGCGCACAGTTTCGCGGATGGCGTCGATTTCTTCGCCGTGGTGAAAGTTCATGACATGATCGAACATGGATGGCGCATCTCCCGCTGGTCTGCTTGCAGTCCACTCTAAAGCGTGGAAAGCAGCAACATCAAAATCGACGCAAGAACAAAGGCCATACCGACCCATTCAGTCCGCGTTGGCCGCTCCTTGAACAGGAGATAGGTCAGAATAACCGCAGCAAAGAACTCAACCTGTCCCACGGATTTGACCAGAGCTGGAGACATGAGCACGTAGCCGATGAACCAGCACGCCGAACCAAGTGCCGATAGCAGGCCGGTGAAGGCCATAGGCTGCAACCGCTTTGTCACCCGTCCAAACTCGGACGCATCCCGCATTGCCATAACGGCGACGACCACCACGCACTGGATAACCAGCAATCCGACAAGCGTCGTCATGCCTGCCACGGCTGGCGACAACGATACGCCCACGGCTGCCGCGTCATCAATCAGAGCCAGACCACCTTCTCGCAAAGTCAGCGATGTCGCGGCCAGCAGCGCGCCACCGGACAGCCCCAACCATGCCGATTTCAAATCCCAAACTGAACCGCCGGTATTGCCCAGCTTGGCGCGTGTAATCACCACCACACCGATGACGGAGACGAGAATAGCCGTCCATTGAAGCGCCGTGAGGTACTGAGCAAAAAACGGCGTTGAGCCGACGAGGGCAACCAGAACCACCTCGGTTTTTACGTAAACCACGCCGATAGCGAGGTTCCGCTGACCCAGCAGCAGCGTTTGCTGCACGGTTGCAAGGATCTGAAGTACAGCCGCCGCGGCCGTCCACAACCAGAATGTCATCGACAGCTTGGTTGGCGCACCCCATAGGGCAATCAGAACAACAAGAAACAAAACGGCCCACGGAAGACCAAACAGACATCGCGCGAGAGCCGCACTCCAAGATGAGAGTTGGACGTCTGCAGTCGTGGTTTGGGACAGCGCTTTCTGGCCCGCAACGCGCAGGGCTTGAAAGACCCCGGCCGCCATGCCGAGGAGGATCCACGGTTCAATAATACTCATGGCCCCAAAACAACACAGGCCGCTTGACTGCGATAGTCAAACGGCCCGGTTAAGTTCATTGGGCTGCGATGCGTCTCGGTGGGAGGAAGGGAGGAGTTGAGACGGATGGCAGTCGTTGAACCGTGGTCTGGACGACGCTTAGCGCTTGGAGGAGCGGTCGCGCTTGTTCAGACCGAAAAGGGTAGACACACCTTCACGGATCGCCTGACCACGCAGTTCACGCGCGCGGCGCTCGAAGGCCTGCAGTTCGGAGTAAGAGAGGAAGCCGTCTTTACGGATGCTCATCAGAATGGTTCCTTTGCCTTTTCGGGTTCTGTGGTGGTGGTGAACCCGTTTCGGTGCGATGAATGAGCGACGATGGTATCGTGAGGGAGGAATGGGAGGTACGAGACCATCGCCGCTCTGTTGCGTTACTGATACCAATATACATACGCAAAAATGCTTGAGAATATCGAAGAATCATCTAAGTTCTTTGCATCAAACGCACAAGTAATGGAGTTTGGCGGTGGACACCCTTACCTCAATGAAAGTCTTTCACACCGCTGTCACCAGCGGCAGCTTTTCAGAGGCCGGGCGAACGCTCGGAATGGCACCATCCAGTGTTTCGCGGCAGATCAGCGCGCTGGAAGACCACTTGGGGGTTCAACTGCTGAACCGTTCCACCCGTCAACTGCACCTGACAGAAGCAGGTGAGACCTATCATGACCGCGTCATCAACATCCTGCAGTCAGTCGAGGACGCTGCTGTCGCTGTAACTGAGTTGGAGAGCAGTCCACGCGGGATGCTTCGGATCAACATGCCGGTGACCTTTGGCCGTCGCCACGTTGCACCCTTTTTTCCAGAGTTCATGCGGCTTTATCCTGAAGTCGAAATCGAAGCGACAATGACCGACAACGTGGTCAATATCATTGAAGAAGGCGCTGACCTTGTGATCCGCATCGGTGAATTGCAGGACAGCAGTCTGATTGCCCGAAAGCTGGCCCCCAATCACCGTGTTATCGCAGCTTCGCCCGAGTACCTGGAAAAGTACGGTGAACCCGTGACCCCTTCCGATCTTGCTGACCACGTTGCCCTGACCTATCGGCGTCAGGCCGGGCCTGACATCTTCCATTTTGATGGCCCACGGGGGGTAGAGCACGTGCGCATGCGGTCGATCCTGCACGTGAATAACGGGGAAGCCATTCTGCCCGCAGCCCGGCAGGGACAGGGGCTGGTGCTGCTGCCGACTTACGTTGTGGGACGTGATATTCAGACGGGTCGGCTGCGGCCGGTGATGACGGATTTTGTTGCCTCGCCCACGGCGCTGGATACCAGCATTTACGCCATGTATCCGCCTAACCGGCATCTATCGCCAAAGGTCCGGGCTTTCGTTGACTTCCTGCTGAGTAAATTCGGCAACCCGCCCTACTGGGACGTCGAAGACCCTAGCCACGAATAAAGCAACGGCTAGAGACGCGCTTTGGAGAGGGCTACGCGCCAGTCTTCTGAAGATTTTGCCACCTCGTCCATTGCCAGCAAAAACCGGCGAACATTCCCACCAAAGCGACCATAAAGCACCGCCTCTAGCTCTGGTCTGGCATTTTGGTATGTACCGATGGAAACGACATGTGCGTTGTTCAGGTCGCGGGAAAAGAAACCATCGTAGTTATAGCCGCCGAAGGCTTCCCGCTCCGCCTGATAGCGAGCCTTGAGCCGGGCAAATGCGTCCGCCTTGGCCTGCAGACGCAATTCGGGACCAAGCTCCTTGGCGGCATAGATTTCTTCCAGCTCAACTTTGGTGTCGTTGACCATGCGATAGAACAGCTCTCGCGCACGGTCGCGTTCGGCGAAGAAAACTTCCAGTTGACCGGTATCAACGCCTTTTTCCGCCCAAAACTCTTTGACCAGCGCAAAAGCGATGGTGTTCGCCAACGCCTCATTGAATTCGGCAGCACCGGGTCGATAAATGGTGTTGTGCACGCTTTCGTGGATGACCAACTCGACCAGTGAGGTCTTGCTCCGCTCCAGCGCTGGCGAGGCAATGGGGTCCGGGAACCAGCCCAAGGTCGCATAGGCATCCACACCACCCATGTAGGCGTCGTACCCCGCTTCCTGCGCTTTGAGCAGAAAAGCCTCTGCCTTGGCTTCCTCGAAATACCCCTGATAGGGCACACAACCCGCAATCGGCCAGCAGTTCACCACCGCGTTCATCTCCAGCTTTTCCGCCCGATATACGGTCCAAACCGTGGCCTCTCGATCCAACTGGGAAAAGCTCTGATAACTGTCGCCGACATCCAGCCCCCAATGCTCGGCATAAGCCACTGCTTCCTGTACCAGGGCCAGCTTTTCTGCCGTTTCCGGCGGGGTTGTCGGGTCTTGAATGACAGCGTTAATCGGACGCGCCCGCTCCAGCAGGTCGTTTTGTCCGCGCGCGATGTGCAACAGATAAGAATCGCAGGCGGTCAGTCCAGCCAAGGCCAGCAGGGCAAATCCCGATACCGTCTTTCGAACCATGAGCCTTTCGCTCTCCCTGTCGTGGTGTGCGCGTGTTATCTACAGGTCGCAATGAGACAACAAGGTTCTTTCACCATGTCCC
>JBMTIF010000160.1:0-5684 GCA_049437045.1 Alphaproteobacteria bacterium
GGTACGCGTTCGCCCTCGGGGCTCTGGTTCTGGAATCATCACCACCCCACCCTCGCCAAAGCGCTTGGTCAGCGGCCCGATCATACCTGCTTGAACCACCACAAACCCAATGACAACCAGGGTAAGCGACAGCCCGACTTCACCCACATTCCAACCGACAGCCGCGCGCGCGAAGAAGCTCCAAACCGCCGGGTAGACCACTTGCGCGACCCCAAACAGAAAGATCACCGCAAGCAGCAGGAAAATGCCACGCAGATGGCGGATCGCTAGAATGGCCCCCAGCGGGTTTGCGCGAGCGAGACTGAACGGACGGCGATTTTCCGGAACCAGAGATTCCTTGAACACGAAATAGCCAAAGGCAAAATTTGCCAAAGAAAGGAAAGCCGCCAACCACATGGGAGCGCGATTTCCCAATTGACCGAATAAGGTTTGCAGCTGCGGTCCGAGAAACTCAGGCTGCTCTGTCCCCAACCATCCCAACAGGCCGCCAAGCGCAGGGCCGATGATAAAACCGAGGCCAAATCCAGCGAACACGAAACCCATCGTTTGAGCGCGGTTGTTCTCATCGCTGAGATCGGCGGCAACGGCCACCGCCGTAGACTGCGTGGCACCGGCAATGCCTGCGATGATCCGACCGACAAACAGCAGGAAAACCGTCGGTGCGACAGCCAGCAGGATGTAATCCAGCCCCAGCGCTCCAATGGAGAGCAACAGGACGGGCCGACGCCCGAACCGGTCTGAAAGGTTTCCGATCAAGGGACCGAACAGAAACTGCATCCCGGCATAAACAACCGTCAAAGCCATAGCCACTTGGGCAGTTTGCGAAATATTGCCGCCGGTGAGTTCTTCGAGGATGTCTGGTAACACGGGCATAAGAAGCCCAATTCCCATGGCGTCGATCACGACGACAAAGAAGGCGAACCAAATCATCCTAGAGCGCATGCAGCATTTCCTTGGCTAGACCAGCGTATTCAGGCTTGTCTAAGTGGTGTGCGTTTTCGGCGACTTATCGGCGCGGAATAAAGCGACTAAGTTGCGAATAAGTTGTCTGTGTAGACCCAATATGGCCCCGATGTCTCAAACCGTAAGAACCAAGACGAAAAAACCATTTGCTGTTGCACTTTTGCGCAACCGGCACGGCTTGGGTTTTGTGGTTCTGACACTTGTGCTTGCGGCGGTTGTGCTCTTCCCGATTGCCACCCTGTTACTCATGGCGCTGGGCGGCACGAATGAAAGCCTTGGGCACGTCCTGCAATTTGTCCTGCCTCGCACCCTGTCTACAACGGCCCTCTTAATGGTCGGTGTGGTCATTGGAACCAGCTTCCTGGGTACCATCAG
The DNA here is from genome assembly GCA_049437045.1 of Alphaproteobacteria bacterium. GTDB lineage: Bacteria > Pseudomonadota > Alphaproteobacteria > UBA7985 > UBA7985 > UBA7985. The sequence goes on from JBMTIF010000160.1 coordinate 1,339, forward strand.
CGCTTGGCTGGTCATGACCTTTCAGTTTCCCGGACGCCGCATTTTCCTTTGGGCGCTTGTTTTGCCTTTGGCAGTGCCAAGCTACCTGGGCGCCTATGCATTTGTGGAGTTCTTCTCCTTTACCGGCCCTCTTCAAGGGCTTTTCCGCGCGCTGACAGGGTTTGAAAGTGCCAAGGACTACTGGTTCCCCTCCGTTCGAAACACGGGTGGCGCTGCTTTGATCCTGTCATTGGTGTTCTACCCCTATGTCTACCTCGCCTCGGTCGCGCTGCTTAAGCTGCAAGGTACACGATTGGTCGAGGCGTCCCGTGCTTTGGGACAAGGCGCTTTCAAGACCTTTACCAGCGTCCTTCTACCCCTTCTCAGACCCGCTATAGCTGCAGGTGTTGTTCTGGCATTGATGGAAACCCTCAATGACATTGGCGCGGTCGAGTATCTGGGGGTTGAGACCATCACCTTTACCATCTTCGACACGTGGCTGACACGCCGAGACGCTGCGGGTGCAGCACAAATGACGATGGCGCTGCTGCTGCTGTTTTTTGTCCTGGTCTTCTCAGAGCGATGGGCGCGCGCACGGCAAAGCGATACTTTGGGCGGGAAAAAGCAGGCTGTAGCGCCTCATCAGGCGTTGGAAGGCGTAGGGGCCTTCCTTGCTATGCTCTGGTGTCTACTGCCGATCTTGCTCGGCTTCGGTGTACCGCTCCTCATACTCGGTGGATACGCGATCGATCGGCTTGACACGCTGACAGACCGCAGACTGCATCAGGCGCTGATCACCAGTCTGCAAATAGCCTTTTTGGCTGCGGCTCTGACGGTCATCGCTGGCCTCGTCATGGTCTACGCCCAACGCCTCCGCAGCGGCGCTCGATGGCTGCGGGTTCTGGTCAGGCTGTCGAGTGTTGGCTACGCCATCCCCGGCACCATCCTTGCTCTTGGCTTGTTCGTTCCGATGGCCAGCTTCGACAACTGGCTGATCAAACGCGGTGAAGGCTGGTTTGGCTGGTCTTTTGGCCTGTTGATCACCGGGTCGGGCGTGTTGATCTTAATCGCCTACCTCATCCGCTTTCTTGCCATTGCAGAAGGCAACATTGATGGCGGTTTCAGAAATATTCCAATTGCTCGCGACGATGCCAGTCGGACCATGGGAAGAGGGTCGCTAACCACTTTGCTCCGGGTCCATATCCCGACGCTATGGCCTGCGCTTTCCGCCGCGGCGTTGTTGGTCTTTATCGATGCACTCAAAGAATTATCTGCGACAATCTTCCTTCGCCCCTTCGGCATGCGAACTCTATCGACGTACATTTACGACTTCGCCAGTCGTGCCAGAGTAGAAGAAACAGGAATTGCCTGTCTGGTGATTGTACTGCTGGGCGTTCTGCCAGTGATAATAGTTGCGCGCAGACTTTCTTCGCCTTCGTAACAGGCAAAAAGCTCCGTTTTAGCGTTTATTTATTTCTATAAAACTCGACAAGTGTCGGTCTTTTAATAAGATTCCGTCCAGACTCAATTTCTGCGGTCCATGAGTTTTGTCGGCTATCTGACCGAAATGAGGAGAGATACAGAGCGTGGCTAGGTTTGAATTTACTCGCCCTCAACTCGTTCTGCTCATCCCGGGTTTGGTGCTCCTCGCTGGTATCGCGCTTTGGTTTGCAAACAATATCAGCGCGCCAAAAGACACTGCAGCAGCAGATCTGCCAACAAAAATACAACTCCATGCGCTGCAAATGACTGAATCTCTTCCACGATACCCGGAAGTTGGTGATTTGGACCTTGAAGAAACACTCGATGGTGAACCATTTGTCGTCAATTTCTTCGCCAGCTGGTGCAAGGGCTGCAGGGAGGAGCACCCGAACCTGCTCGCCTTCCACGAGGCGAACCGCAGCACGATTCTTGGCCTCGCTTACAACGACCGAGCTGAAGCAGCAGCAGCGTATCTCGACCAACACGCAAGCCCATATCTGGCTGTATCAATCGACAAAGGAAGCGTGAATGCCGAAAACTTTGGAGTGATGGGGCTTCCAGAGACATACATCGTCTTGAGTGATGGCACGTTATTCCACCGGACGGTTGGACCACTAACCGGTGAGCGTTTAACTGTGTTTCAGGACAAATGGTCACAAGCAAAAAGCTTGAATTGAAAAGGAAAATGCGTGTCAAATCTAAATAAAAGATTTCGTTAATGTCGTATCAAATTGGACTTTCAGCTTTAATACATATTATGATCTACGAATAATTTGTTTTCGCTGAAGATTTTGGTTGTCGGAAAGGGGCAGACCAGTGATAGCAGGTAAAAATCGACAAGGCGGTCAGCTTTCGGCTGTTCAGTTCTTCAAGCGTTGGTTATGGCGAGGGTTCGCCCTGCCAATTATTGCAGTACTGGTTATTACCGGTCTTTCTCTGGCCTATTTCTCGTGGGAGTTTTGCGATGTCTGTTATCAGTTTCACTTCGCCTTTAGCGCGATCGAATTGAGCGTCTTTTCCATCGCTGGTATCGTTTTAGGCTTGGTTCCGACTTACCAGGGCATCTGGCATTCGAAACTTTCGGGAACAACGAACGGTGCCATTTCCCAAGGGCTTGTAGCATGGATTTTAGGCCTGCTGGTGATCCTACCGATTGGGATTGTCTACCTTCTGCTCGATCTGATTTCCGGCCCTCATCCGTCATAGGGAATGTGGCGTTATCGACGGAGCTGTCAGGCACCATTGAAATCTAACTTGAACGAACAACAACTTGCGCTCATCCATTGCCCCGCTTTTATCTTTGATAGCCAGTCTGACACTGGTGCTCGGGCTGTACGTGCTGGTCAAACGCTATCAGGAAGTGCTTCTTCGGGACTCATTGGTCGAGCTGGGGCAATCGCAAGCGGCACTTCTCGAAGCAGATCGTTCAATCGCCGGGCATGTTGCTGATTTCGACGAAACGCAGGCGCGGTTCCCATCTCGATGGTTTCTGATCAGCGATCAGGGCTTTCCCAACAGCCAGACCGCCGCCAAATTCGTTTATGAGCGCCAACGGCTTGAGGAGCCGGTATCAGACCTGTCTGGCCCGTTGTTTGACTTTCTCTCAACGCCCCGTGGCGAGATATTTTGGTACGCAACACCGCTAGTGGCAGAAGACAACTGCATCGTCTGCCACAACAATCATCCCAACAGCCCCCGAACCGACTGGACTGTGGGTGAAACCATGGGCGCTCAGATTCTGACATTGCCCGTTGTGAACGCAGGCCGAAGTGGGTCCAAAGCGTTCCGCGACATCATCATTTTCCTATCGATCATCTTTACCGTAGCAATCCTAGCAACTTTGATCAGCCAGTCTCGCAGCCAGCACGCATTGAGAACCACTCAGCAACGAGAAGCAGAGAGCCGTCTACTTTCCATGGTTGCGGCCAAGACCGACAATGGGGTCATCATCGCTGATCCGACCGGCGCAACTGAATGGGTCAACGACGGCTATACCCGAATGACAGGCTTTTCACTGGAAGAAGCGAGTTACCGCACCTTCTTTGAGCTTTTGGCCGCTGGAAAAACCGAGCAGCAGATAAGCTCGCGAATTCAGCAGGCGCTGGAGAATGCAACAGCCTTCTCTGAAGTCACGCTGAACCAGACCAAAGATGGTCAAGACCTTTGGAATGCGGTCGATTGTCAGCCAATCTTTGATGAGCAGGGCCGCCTTAGCAACTTCATCGCCATCCTGCGCGACATTACCAACCTGAAGGAACGGGAAGTCGCGCTGGAGAATGCCAGAAAGGCGGCGGAGGAAGCCAATAAGTCCAAGTCGCAGTTCCTGGCCAACATGTCTCACGAAATCAGAACCCCCATGAACGGGATAATCGGCATGACGCAACTCATGCTACAAACGGTTCTAGGCAAGGAGCAGCGACACTACGCAAACACCATCCGGGTTTCTGGTGAGGCACTACTCGAAATCATCAACGACATTCTGGATTTTTCCAAAATCGATGCAGGTCAGGTGGAATTGGTAGAAGCCCCCTTTAACTTGCGCACCGTCCTGAATGGCACCATTGAAATTCTCTCACCCCGCGCTCTGCAAAAAGGTTTGGAACTGAGCGTTGAAATGGATCCGTCGCTGGAAGGGAGTTATCTGGGTGATAAGGGCCGTCTGAGGCAAATTTTGCTCAATCTCGTGAGCAACGCCGTAAAGTTCACGGACCAAGGCTCCGTAAAATTGATTGCCAAGCGTGGAGAGGAACCGGAAACAATCCTCATCAGTATCGTAGACTCTGGCATTGGTATCCCCGCTGTTCGCTTGACCGTCGTTTTTCAGAGTTTCAGCCAGTTTGATGCTTGTTCGTCCCGTCGCTACTAAGGAACATGTTTGGGACTTA
>JBMTIF010000161.1:0-5682 GCA_049437045.1 Alphaproteobacteria bacterium
TGTGCTCATTGCAACGCCGGGGCGTTTGCTGGATTTGATCGAGCGTGGCTCGGTCATGCCAATGGATGTTTCTGTGCTGGTGATTGATGAAGCCGACCGGATGCTGGATATGGGCTTTATCCCGGATATTGAAACCATCGTTGGTCGCTTGCCCGCCAAACGTCAGACGCTGATGTTCTCAGCTACCATGGCGCCGCCAATCCGCAAGCTGGCCGACAAATTCCTGCGCAATCCCAAGGAAATCGAAGTTGCCCGTGCATCGTCAACCGCGACCACGGTTGAGGCCTTTCTCGTCTCCAGCGACGAGAAGGAAAAGCAGTCCACCTTGCGCGCCATCGTACAGGCTGAAAAGCCAAAGTCGTCGATCGTGTTCTGCAACCGGAAACGCGATATTTCTGCGGTAGTCGACACGCTGCGCAAGGCCGGCTTTTCCGCTGCGCCCATGCACGGCGACCTCAGCCAGCCCAAGCGGATGGAAACGCTGGAGGCTTTCCGAACCGAAGAGCTGAGCATTCTGGTCTGTTCCGACGTTGCTGCGCGCGGGATCGATATCGATCACATCACGCACGTGTTCAACTACGACGTCCCCTTCAATGCCGAAGACTACGTGCACCGGATTGGCCGCACCGGTCGAGCCGGACGGAAAGGGCGCGCGTTCATGATCGCAACCTCTCGCGACAAGAAACTCGTCGATGCCATCGTTGATCTCACCAAGAAAGAGATCAAAGCCTACGATCTCTCCGGCGTGCAGAAGAACCAGGAAGAAGCCGCGCTGCAGGCTGTCATCGAAGACGCCAAGGCACGTGGGGTCGACGCCAAGACGATCAAGGCGGCCCAGAAGTGCTTTGAACGCCATATCCCGGCATTCATTCTCCGCGCTGCCTGATCACGCCACGGTCTTTTCGTCGGAACGACGAAATCAACGCAAAGAGCAAGGGGCCGAAAGGCCCCTTTCCGTTTGGTCAGGCGCCCTGAGCATTGGTTCAGTAGTAGATAAGGCCGACGCTCTCGGCGACGACGATGGGCCGCCCACCATCGGCCAGCAGGTCACCATCGCGCTCGATCCGGTGGGTTACAATGATCGTCAATCCACCATCATCTCGGTCTTCGACGCTCTCCAGCGTCAGGCGTGACCGTACTTTTGAACCCGACGGCAAAGGCGCGGTAAAGCGCACTTTGTTGTAGCCGTAGTTCACACTCATCTTAGGCCGGGGAATCCACGCCACCTGTTCGCCAAAGTGCGGCAGAAGCGACAGCGTCAGCAATCCATGCGCAATGGGCCCACCAAAGGGACCTTTGGCAGCCATTTCCGGATTGGTATGAATCCACTGTTGGTCCAGCGTGGCATCGGCAAAGTCCTGAATCCGCTTTTGGTCGACCAGAACCCAGTCGGTTACACCAACTTCGGTTCCAACTTTCGTCAGCATGTCGGCTTTGATGTCGTCCTTGCTTTGGCTCATTGCGATGTCTTTCCTTCTTCACCAACGGGTACGTCAGCATGAATCCAGATTGACGTCAGCAAAGCAACCGATCCCATGGTCGCGAGCATGGCCGAACCCCCATATGACAGGAACGGCAGGGGCATCCCGACCACGGGCAGTAAGCCCATGTTCATACCAATGTTAATTACAATGTAAAAAAACAGGTTTGCCGTCAGGGTCGCAGCAAGGAGTCGTCCGAACTGACTGCGTGCCCGCAAGGCCGTGACCACGCCATAAAGCAGGAGCAACGAAAACAGGAACAGCACGACCATGCAGCCGATAAAGCCGAATTCCTCCGCCAGCAGCGACCAGACAAAGTCGGTGTTGTTTTCCGGGGTAAAGCCCAGCTGGTTGTGCTGCCCTTGGCCAAAGCCCTGCCCCTCAACCCCGCCTGATCCAATGGCAATCTTGGCCTGGCGGATGTGATAGCCAGCGCCAGCGAGATCGAGATTGCTGTCAAAAAGCACCAAAACGCGGCGACACTGATAACCCGCGGCTTCAAACCCGCTGGTCAGACATCGATCAACAAACCAATAGCTCACGCCAATAACAACACCCACCCCTGACATCACCAGCCACCAGCGCAGCCCCGCAAGAAACAACACCACCCCCACACAGGCCAGCAGCTTGAGCGACGTGCCCAGATCCGGTTGCTCCATGATAAGGTAGGTCGGCACAGCCGCGAGAAATACCGGAAAGATCAGGTCCAGAGGATTCCCCAACTCCTCCCAACTCGCGTTGTTCAGATAGCGCGCAAGGGTCATGATCAGGCCAATTTGCACCAGCTCGGAAGGTTGTAGGGTCATGACCCGCAAGTCGATCCAGCGCTTGGCGTTGTTAAACTCCTCACCAATGAACGGTACGGCAATAAGCATCACCATCGTGACGATGAATATGACGTAGGACAGGCGGTACCAGACGCGAATATCAATCAACCCCGCAATCACCGCGAGACCGAAGAAGATCGCCAGACGAATGACGTGGATGCTGGCAAATGGATCCCATTGCAGGCCGCCTGCCGAATACTGCATGGCCACGCCAATGCTGGAGAGGATGATGACGAGGATAAACAGCGGCCAAGGCACACTGGACACACGGTCCAGCAGCGACAGTTGCACCCGTCTCTGGTGCGTCTGATCAAGTGTGGATGTCATGGCTCACACCTCATCGTTTCGGCCAATGAGGTTGTAGCGGTCGATGACCATATTCGGCTGTCCGCCGGAATTCCCAACAATCGCAGCCTGCAGGAGATCCAGCACCACTGGACCTGCTGATCGGCCACCGCTGTCCCCGTGTTCGATGATCACAGCACAGGCATAGCGCGGATTGCTGATCGGGCCATAGCCAACAAACAACGCGTGGTTCCGTCGGTTGTAGTCCAGCGTTCTTACGTCTTCGAGCATCCGCAGACGCTCACCAACTGACAAACGGGCAACCTGCGCTGTTCCTGTCTTACCCGCGATCTGCAGCGTCGGGTCTTCAACCTGAGTATAGCGATAGGCCGTCCCGCGTTCGGTATTGGTGACGCGATTCATGGCCCGGCGAACTATTTCCAGATGCTCTGGCTTAAAGCCAAGATCCTCCGCAGGATATGGCATATCCGGTACGATCAGGTGCGGCCGGACCGCCCGGCCACCGTTAGCGATACGTGCTGTCATGGTGGCAAGCTGAAGCGGCGTGGTCAGAACGTACCCCTGCCCGATGCTGGCCTGAACGGTATCACCGTCGAACCAGTTTTGCCCCAGCGCGTTGCGCTTCCAGTTCTCGTTTGGAACAACGCCCCGGGTTTCCCCGGCCACGTCAATCATCAGACGATCACCAAAGCCCAGCCGCTGCGCAACTTCGGACATTTTTTCCGGCCCGATCCGCTGACTCATTTCGTAGTACCAGGTGTCGCAGGACTGAACGAGCGCGTACTCCATGTCCACCCGACCATGCCCATCACGGTTCCAGCAGTAAAAGGTCTGCGGCCCCACTTGTGTTTTGCCTGAACACGTCACCAGTTCGCTTGGGCTGATCCCGACTTCCAGCGCGGCAAGCATGGTCACCATTTTGTAGGTCGAACCCGGCGGATAGTGTTCCGCGGCGCTTTTGTTGACCAGTGGCTTGTGTTCATCGTTGATCAGTTCATTCCAGACGGAATTAGTAATCCGACTGGTGAAAATGGATTGGTCAAAGGTCGGATGCGAAGCCATGGCCAACACTTCGCCCGTATCCACCTTCATCACGACGGCGGCCCCGGCCTGAATCATCTCACTCTCGGAAATCGGCTGCTCAGCCAAACGCTGCTCGGCATAGGTTTGCAGTCCCAGATCAATGGTCGAACGAATGACCCGCCCCGGGATGGGCGGCACGCGAGAGACGACGCGCTGCTCTTGACCAAAGGCGTTGATCTCCATAATCCGCCGCCCGGCAAGCCCGCGCAACGACTTCTCCATGGTCCGCTCGATGCCCTTGCGCCCAATCTTGGCATTGGGACGGCGCAGCATGCGATCTTCATCGCCGATCAAGTCCTGTGGCTGCACTTGGCTGACATAGCCCAGTGCGTGGGCCGCAGTGCCCGGATAGTTGTAAAAGCGCTTTTCGGCGACATCGATTTCAGCGCCAGGCAGATCCAGCGCCCGAGCCTTGAGCCGAGCAACCTGCTCCCAGGACAAGTCTTCAGCCAGCAAAACACCACCCTCGGCGTTGATCTGCTTGGCCTCAACGATCCGGCGGTTAATGTCGCGCTGTTGGTCAACACTCAGCGGCAAGATGCCAAAAAGTTCCTCAATGGCCCGCGCCTCATCCCGCGCCCGACCGGAAACAACCTTGTAGGTCAGCCCATAGCGACCAAAGCGTTCGATTGCACCAAACCCGGGCCATCGCCCCGGTCCAACTTCAGCAATCAGGTTGAAATCATCAGCCGTGATTTCTGTTAGTAGACGCCCCTCACCTGCGATTACATCCTGACCGATATCCAGCTGCTCGATCATGCGTTCAGTCAGAAACGGGCTGGCCTCGATCAATGCAGCGGCACGCCTGACAATGGCTGTATCGTTGGTCTCGATCTGCTTGGCCTTCCGTTCCGGGTAGAACATCAGGTTGAAGCTCTTTTCATTTCCGGCAAGCTGTCGACCAAATCGGTCAAGGATAATCCCACGCGTTGGTGCGTCGTAGCGGGTAACCGTTCGAATATCGAAGCTGTCAGCGAGGAAGTCGTCCTGTCGCGGAACCTGCAGCGAATAGAGACGATAGCCCAGTGCCGCCAAAGCCATCCCCTGAATGGTAGTCGCGAGCACCAATCGCCGGGTAAAACCCGTTTCCCGTTTTTTGCCGTCACGCGCCGTCAACGTAACGATCCTCCACCTGCAAGGCACCGCGCCAAAGGAAAGAGCGCAAGGTGTTGTTCAACACATAGACAAGTGGGTACACCAGCGCCGTCATGCCAGCCCGGATCATATTCTGGAAAGGGGCCGTAACTTCCAATTCATAGGCCGAATAAAAGATCCATTGGATTGTGAAGTAGACGGCAATCCCAGTAACCGCCGCGCCCCAGTGGAACATAAAGCCCGAACCCTCCACATCCGCCCGAAACGAGCCGATCATGTAGAACACGGTCAAATACGCGATGATCGAAAGCCCCATGTGAGAGCCGTTCATCGCATCGGTCCAAAAGCCAATCGCAAAGACCAGCGGGATCGGCATGATATTGGGGTGGCGGATCATCCAGAACAGGACGGTGGCAAAAGCCAGATCAGGCAGAAAAGCTATCCCTCGCCCCAGCCCGAGTGCCGAAGCATCGAGCGCGAGGAAAACAAGAAACATGACGATTGGGACAAGGATCCGAATGCGCCGCAAAACCCCGCCCAGTAGAATATCGATGAGGAGCAGAATGGTTTGCATGACCTAGTCCTCGTCTAGTCCCTGCAACCCGACCGCACCGGCCGCGATCAAATCAGCGTTAATATCCACACCGGGATAATCGACCACCAACACATTAGAAAGCTGGTCAAAATCAACCGTTGGCCGGATCCTCGCTTCCGCCGGCGTGATTTCGGAGATGAAGCCGATCAGCAGTCCCGGTGGGAAAACCCCGTCCGCGCCACTAGTGATTACTCGATCACCGACCTGAATTTTCTCAAGGTCCTGCTCGCCAACATGGCCGGGCGGTGGCCGCAGACGAGCGCCGTGAAGAGCAGGGCCGGCACCTGCAGGGTCA
>JBMTIF010000162.1:0-5667 GCA_049437045.1 Alphaproteobacteria bacterium
TGGTTCGGAACTATAACATGTCCCGGCTATTCGATGCGTACGTTCAAAGCGGTGAGTTGAAAGACGAAAAACTGCGGGATTTGTTAACTCAATCTATTCGAAGTCAGATTGAGACCTTTTTGAAATCCATATAGAAACCGTAATCAAAGACTATGCGCGAAAGCGCAGCATTCTAAACAGAACGACTTCGAGACCAATCGAAGTACAATCAGAGGACAAAGAGATGGACGCGCAAGAAAAAGATCTCGCGACCAAGCCAGAACAGGAAGCACAGGTTGCTGAGGGTGAAGAGGATAAATCCAAACTTCCCGAAGTTCCCGCCTATATCAATGCGGAGCGTGCGCAGCAGCTTCGGAAAAACCTGACCAGTGCGGCCGTACCGCCGGAAAAGGGCCTGATTTATCTGGCCTCGTTCCCGAAGTCCGGAAACACGTGGACGCGTCTGTTCCTCTTCGCCCTGTTCAATCCGCTGGTGCGTCAGGACTCGTCCTTCAACCTTTCCGACATTGCGGGCCGAGCGGGCCAGATGGATGTGACCTTCCACCTGTTTGAGCGCATTCTCGGTAAGCCTCACTACGAAATTAGTGACATCGAAGTCGCGCAGACCATGCCTCTGGCACAGAAGCTGTTGGCCATTCAGCAGGACAAGAAAGTTTTTGTGAAAACCCACCTGTGCAATGGCGCCTGGCATGGCACGCGGACCATTGGTCTCGATACCTTCCGATCCGCTGTCTACATCGTTCGAAATCCGCTGGATGTAACCCCGTCTTTTGCCAGCCACATGAGCACAGACATTGATGGCGCAATCCAAGGCATGGCGAACACCACACACTTTATTGGTGGTCGGCCAAAGAAATATGATTTGGAAGCGGCGATCAAAGCGGAGAAGCAAAAGCGTCCGGAGCTGTCCGACGAAGAGGCCAAGGAAAAAGCACTGGCGCCCGGTCAGATCCCACAGTTGATGGGTTCGTGGTCTGAGCACGTAGCATCGTGGACCGCTGCTCCGGACCCTCGTGTGATCTACATGCGCTACGAAGACATGAAGCATTCGCCAGAAGACACGTTCTATCGCACGGTTCAGCATCTGGGGCTGCCCTTCACTCGCGAAGATGTCATTGCGGCCGAAGAGGCGGTTAAGTTCGACAAGATTCAGGCCAAGGAAAAGAAAGACGGCTTCAAGGAAAAGATGGGCGGCGAGTCTTTCTTCCGGAAAGGCAAGACAGGTTCGTGGAAAGAAGAAATGACGGACCAGCAGGTGCGTCAGGTCATCATCAACCACCACCACCAGATGCGTCGCTTCGACTATATCCCTGAAGAGTACAAGGATCTGGACGAGAAGCTGCTGAAAAACCAGAAGCAGTTCGCCTATGGCAACGTGGTCGGCGTGGGTCGAAAGCTGTCTTACTCCGACAAGCTGCGCATCAAGCGTGAAATGAAGAAAAAGCAGAAGCTCAAAGGATAACCCCTGGCTGTGATTGCTGATCTGCGAGGCTCGGTACTGTTTCGTCGAGTGGTTGGTGCGCTGAGCGCTGCGTGCGCTGGGTTGTCTCTGGCCGCTTGTGAAGCCTTTGACGAAGTCAATCTGTTTGCTGGCGACTCAAAAATGAGTTTCGCCCAGACCTCCTCGGGTGCGTTCGTGCGGACTGATGCCGGTGCGCTGGGTGATCTGTCTGAAACCCTGCCCGAAGGTGTGGTGCCGGTTGGGAATGTCATGTCCCCGCAGGGCGAAGTGCCTCAGCAAGTTGCGTCGTCGACGGGCGAAGAGGGCGGCGGCGGCTTTAATTTTGGCAACATCACCTTCCGCACAGCGCGCAGCGCCGAGCGGGAGGCCGCGCGCGAAGCGTCTGGGCCAACTGGTGACACTTTGCCAGGCGATGACGATGGCAATGAGCCCGGTCTGCTGATGCGTTTGCTGGGCTGGGGAAACGATCCGGCGTCATCAGCGTCAACGGGCGGCGGCACGCAACTGGGCGAAGACGGATTGCCCGTTGTCACCTTTGATACCTCTCAGCAGGGGCGGGCCAAGGTCAACAAATACCTCTGGAACGCCACCGCACAGATCCTCGCCTTCATGCCGGTGTCGGTCGCTGATCAACAGCGAGGGCTGTACGTTACCGATTGGCATATGGACTCTCAGCAGTCCCGCCCCGAACGCGTCCGCGTGGATGTCCAGCACCTCAGCGACGTTATTGGGCCCGGTTCATTCCACGTGACCGTTTATCGTCAGATTCTTGATGGCACGGTTTGGCGCGGTGCACCGTCTTCTCTGCCAGCGGCGCGAGAGCTGGAAAGCCGCATTCTTGCGGCGGCCCAGGATCTCAAGATCGCCGACGGGTGAGTGCAGAGGCCGCATAGCATCCCCCGCAGCGAGGGGTCTTTTTCTCGGGCGCGTGCGCTGCGAAACTCCGCGCGAATTTTGACCCCGATCAGGACTGATCCATGAGCACCGAACGATACAACGCGTCCCTGTCTGAAAAGAAGTGGCAGGCTGCCTGGGAAGACCAGCAGGCCTTTCGCGCGGAAACCGACCCGTCCCGCGAAAAATACTACGTGTTGGAAATGTTCCCCTATCCGTCCGGTGCGATCCATATGGGACACGTGCGCAACTACACGCTGGGTGACGTGGTTGCACGATACAAGCGCGCGCAAGGCTTTAACGTCTTGCACCCTATTGGCTGGGACGCCTTTGGTCTGCCAGCGGAAAACGCGGCGTTCGAGCGCAAGGTGCATCCCGCCGATTGGACGTACAAAAACATCGACGCCATGCGCGACGAGCTCAAGTCCATGGGCCTGTCCATCGACTGGTCGCGTGAATTCGCCACCTGTGACCCCGAGTACTACGAGCAGCAGCAGCGCATGTTCATTGAGATGTACCGCAAGGGGCTGGTCTACCAGAAAGAGAGCTGGGTGAACTGGGACCCGGTTGAGATGACGGTTCTGGCCAATGAGCAGGTCGAAAATGGCCGTGGCTGGCGGTCGGGCGCGCTTGTCGAAAAACGCCAGCTGACGCAGTGGTTCTTCAAAATCACCGACTACGCGCCGCAGCTCTTGGACGCGATCAAGGACGATCTGGACCGTTGGCCGGATAAGGTTCGCCTGATGCAGGAGAACTGGATTGGCCGTTCGGAAGGCGCGGAGATGTCGCTGCCGATCGAAGGTCGTGATGACCGCCTGGTGGTTTTCACCACGCGTCCTGATACGATTTACGGCGCATCTTTCTTTGGCATGGCGCCGGAGCATCCGCTGGCCGCAGAACTGGCACAAAGCAACGAAGAGCTGGCTGAATTCATCCGCGAATGTCAGCGTTCCGGCACCTCAGAGGCCGAACTGGAAACACAGGAGAAAAAGGGCTTTGACACCGGCCTGCGGGTGCAGCACCCGGCCAAGCCGGATGAAACCCTGCCGCTTATGGTCGCCAATTTCATCCTGATGGACTACGGCACCGGTGCGATTTTCGGCTGCCCGGCCCATGACCAGCGCGATTTGGATTTTGCTCGCAAATACAACCTGCCTGTGACCCGAGTGGTCGCTGGTCCCGATGGCGACGAAGGTCCAATCGGCGAAGAAGCCTATGTCGGCGATGGTCCACACGTGAACTCTGGCCCTATGAACGGCATGATGACGGCTGAGGCCAAGAGTGCAGCGATCAAAACGCTTGAAGAGCAAAACGCCGGCAAGGGCCGGACGACGTACCGTTTGCGCGACTGGGGCGCTTCCCGGCAGCGTTACTGGGGCTGTCCGATCCCGATGACGCACTGTGATACCTGCGGCGTGGTTCCGGTTGCTGACGATCAGCTGCCCGTTGAGCTGCCCAAGGACGTCAGCTTTGACAAGCCGGGCAACCCTCTGGACCATCACGAGAGCTGGAAGAAGACCACTTGTGCCAAATGCGGGGGCGAGGCCACGCGAGAGACCGATACCCTCGACACCTTTGTCGACTCCTCCTGGTATTTCGCGCGTTTTACCTCGCCACGGGCTGAATCCCCGGTGATTCGCGAGGATGCCGACTACTGGCTGCCCGTGGATCAGTATGTTGGCGGGGTTGAGCACGCGGTTTTGCACCTGCTGTACTCGCGCTTCTTTACCCGTGCGATGAAAGTCATTGGTCAGGGCGCGGTGGACGAGCCGTTTGCGGGGCTGTTCACCCAAGGCATGGTGTGTCACGAAACCTATCAGGGGCCTGAGGGCAACTGGCTTTCACCCGACGAAATCGAAAAAGCCGGTGATGGTTACGTGACCATCGACGGAAAGCAGCCGGTCGAAGTGGGCCGGGTGATCAAGATGTCCAAGTCCAAGCGTAACGTCGTTGCGCCGGCACAGATCATTCAGGTCTACGGTGCTGATACGGCGCGCTGGTTCATGCTGTCCGACTGCCCGCCAGACCGCGATCTGGAATGGACAGAATCCGGCGCAGAGGGCGCATGGCGGTTCACGCAGCGGGTTTTCCGTCTGGTCAACGAGGCCATTCCAGCCTTGACGCAGGCCGGTGACGCGGAGGCTGCGGCCATGAAGGCGTTGCAGGTTTCCACGCACAAGATGGTCCATGGTGTGACCACCGACATCGAATCTTTTGCCTTCAACAAGTCCGTCGCGCGGCTGTACGAATACGCCAACGACCTCAGCAAGGCTTTGGGCAAAGACGGAGTGGCGGGTGAACCGCTGGCGCAGGCTTTGCGGTTCTTCATCCGCGCCTTTGAGCCGATGATGCCCCATCTGGCGCAAGAGCTTTGGGCTGCGCTGGGTGAAGAATCGCTGGTCTGTCTGGCCCCTTGGCCGGTAATCGACGAAGCACTGCTGGTCGATGATACGGTTACCATCGGTGTGCAGGTCAACGGCAAGTTGCGCGGCACCATCGAAATGGCCAAGGATGCTTCCAAGGAAGATACAGAGGCGGCGGCGATGGCTTTGGAAGGTGTGCAGCGGGTGCTCGATGGCGGTACGCCGAAAAAGGTGATCGTGGTGCCGGGCCGCATCGTGAACATCGTGGCCTAGCGCAATGATCCGGGCCGCTTTCGCGCTGCTGTTGGTGTTGGGACTCGCCGGGTGCGGGTTCCAGCCTCAGTTGCGCGACACCAGCGGCCAATATGACATTGCCGTCCCCGCGTTGGAGGGGCGCGATGGTCAGGTTCTGCGTGCGGCGCTGGTGCAGCGGGTCAACCGCTTTAACCAGCCCAAGGTTTCCACCTACATTCTAGACCTCGAACTGGTGGTTCAAGCGCGCGAGGTTGTGCGCTTTGAGGATGCCGCGTGCGCGGCGACTGGGCAGGATTGCACGTGGCTGGAAATCGTCGCGCAGACCCCGGTTCGGATCCGCGCCAATACGCTGAGCCACGATAACCTGCTTGTTTGGAACGGTATGGCGCGCGGCCGGGCCGATGTTCGACTGGCGCAGCTGGGCTGGGCGGGGCAACCCACGCTGGAACAGGCCAAGGAGCGCGCGCTGATCCAACTCGCCGATGACATCGCGGCCCAAGTTGGGATAGCCTTGTCCCGGCTATGACCAAGATTCCGCCCGGCACCGCTGATAACTTCTGTCAAACCGCTCCGGCTAAGGCGCAGTTTGCGCTGCTCTATGGTCCTGATCGGGGCTTGGTGCAGGAACGGGCGCTGATGATTCGCAAGGCGGTCTTTGGTGATGCCTACGACCCCATGAACCACGTCAAATTC
>JBMTIF010000163.1:0-5651 GCA_049437045.1 Alphaproteobacteria bacterium
CGGGTGCCGGGTGACAGTGAGCTGCAGGCTATGGTCCAATCGCTGGAACTGACCGATCAGAAGATCATTGGGAACAGCTATTCTGGCCTGATGAACATCGCTTTTGACCCCTCCAAGATCAAAACCTACTTCGCCCAGCAACAGGCTGCCTTTGCCGAGGGGCCGGCCATGACCCAACTGGCCATCCCAATCTTGCGCATGGATCAGGGGCCAGCCATGGCCTTCGATGACAATCCGTGGGCGACGCTGTGGTCACAGGGGCCGAACCGGACGTTTTTGCAGTCCTATGACCTGCCCGAAGGCGATGAAGAGGATCAGGCAACCTTTGATCCCGAATTGCCTTCAAACAACGCCACGCTGCTGTTGATGGAAAAGTACGCCTACACCGGCGCACTCGTGGTTTCAGCAGAAGTGACGACAGGGCCAGAAGGACAAGCAATGGACCTGTTTGTAGAGGCCATTCGTGTTGGCGAAGGCTATGGCCCGACGCGGATGGAAGTTGCGCTGGTTGCCGATGAGGAAGAGACGCTGGAAAGCCTGCTGCGTCGCGGTGCCGAAGATATCCAGCGGCAAGCTTCAGCCGCCTATTGCGAGAACGTCAAAACCGAAGTAGCGCCGGTCTACACCATCAACATCGTTGTCATCGGCACGGATCTGCCGACCTGGAGCCAGATTGAAGGGCTGCTGCGGGAACGCGATGAAATTCAATCGTTGGCCTACGTCGGTCAGCGTCAGGGCGCGCTGGACGCTACCGTGACCTTTTCCGGTACACTGACCGAGCTGCAGCAGGTCTTTGGCGCGGTCAATTACCGGCTGATGGCCTACACCAATCAACAAACTCAGTCTGATGCGGTGCAGGTCTTTTTCTTTGCCCAACCGAATTTCCAGCCATTGCCGCAAAACGTGCGAATCCTGCCCATGAGCGGCATTCAACTGAGCAACTGACGGTTCGTTTATGGCGACAGAGGGGGACGAGGACCGGAGAGACGAGCAGGGGGTATTGGGGTTTGACCTGGACCCTGCGCCGCGCCTGTCCCGTGAAGCTTTCTCCGTCAGTGAGTCCAACCAGACAGCTTTTGCCATGTTGCAGGCTTGGCCGAATTGGATATCACCGTTCTTGAACCTTGTGGGGCCGGGCGGGTCTGGAAAATCTCATCTGTCGCGAATTTGGGCCGCGCGCGCCGGGGCACAATCCATTGGATTGGCAGAGCTTTCGCGTCTGGGCACCGGACAGGCAGCCGTGATTGACGACATCGTAAGCCTGACACCCGAGCAGCAGGAAGCGTTGTTTCACCTCTACAACCGTCTGGTCTCCGGCGGGTCGGTGCTGCTGGTCAGTGAGCAACCCTTGAGCCGGATGCCGGTTGCTACGCCCGATCTGGCGTCGCGACTGCGGGCGGTTCCGGT
Organism: Alphaproteobacteria bacterium; assembly: GCA_049437045.1. Taxonomy (GTDB): domain Bacteria; phylum Pseudomonadota; class Alphaproteobacteria; order UBA7985; family UBA7985; genus UBA7985. The sequence goes on from JBMTIF010000163.1 coordinate 1,408, forward strand.
GGTGGAGATTCTGCCGCCCGACGATGGTCTGCTCGAAGCGGTCTTGCGCAAGCGCTTTGACGACCGCCAGTTGGGTGTAGAACAGCCCGTCGTTGACTACATTCTTAGCCGCGTGGACCGGTCGTTTTCAGCGCTGGAGGCTGTAGTCGCTGAACTGGATCGTCGCGCCTATGCGCAACAACGGCCCATCACCATTCCGCTGGCTCGAAAAGTTCTTGCGGCTTTGAACCCGCAGTACAGCTTTGAAGTCTAAACCCGCCGACCCAGCCAGACGACTTTTCCCACCATCGTCAGGTCTTGTTTCCGCACGTCCTCAATGGGCGGATATAGCGTTGAGTTGTCCGAAATCAGCGAAACTGCGCCCGTAGCGGGGTTCAGGCTAACGCGCTTGACCAGCAAATCTTCACCAAAGCGAATGACATAAATACCGTCCAGACTGGGCGGCGCGGGGTTGAGATGAACGAGAATCTGATCCCCGTGTGCCAGTGAGGGCAGCATGGGGTCACCCGCCACCGTGAGCAGCGCCAGAGACTGATCCGATGAGGCTGGACCCGTGAATTCTCGCGCCCAGTCAGAGGGAAAAGCGACAAAGGTCGAAGGGCTTTCTTCCAGCACCGCGCGCCCGGAACCGGCAGCGGCAGCGGTGCTCTTTCTCCTCCACCACGAACGCAGGGCGCAAGCCGCGCTCCGCCGGGCGGGTGCAGCTGAAAAAGCGGCCCGCATCTCACTCCACGCTTTGAAAATCAAGGAAGCCCAGCATGAAGCCACTGCCAACGCTGCTCATACTGAGTCTGATTTGCTTGACCGCTTGCGCTCAGGTTCGTTCTGAGCCGCCAGATGTCATGTCGCTCTGTCCCGTTCCCATCGCCTATGGAACGGCGTTCCAAGCCCAACTCGCAGACGAGCTGACATCGCTGCCGGATCATCCGGCGCTGTGGCGCGCAATGTTGGATTACGGTCAGCTCCGCGCCGCTTTGCGCGAATGCTGAGGGGCGCTCTTTAGTGCGTCCAGCGCAGCAGTCGGTCGTTGGCGAAGTTGTCGGCGTAGGCCTTTGGCTTCATCTTCCGCTCTTGGGGTTCTTCCACCGTGTAGACCAGTGCCTTGGACTTGGCATATTCAACAGCTTCGTCCTTGGAGGCAAACCATAGCTTGAGCTGGGAGCGTGTATCGTCCGACGACGTCCAACCCATCAGCGGGTCAACAGACCGGCGTGCGGTTGGTTCGTATTCCATGAGCCATTTCTTGGCATTGCCACGGCCGGACTGCATGGCGGACTTGGCGGGCTGGTAGATTCTGACTTGCATGGAACGTCTCTCGTGCCGAGTGTTGAAGGCTCTTCGAGGGAATTTTTAAGCTTAGATGGTCGGGGCAGCAAGATTCGAACTTGCGACCCCCTGTACCCAAAACAGGTGCGCTACCAGGCTGCGCCATGCCCCGACCGCTCTAAGTCTTTGATTTCTAAGGAAATCATCGGCTCAGAGTTCGTGCATAATATGGGGGTCTCTTGAGAGACGCAAGCCCTGTTGAAGAGCGATTTTTTAAACCCTGCTGCGCAAGGAAGCATGGCTGACGAAAAGCAGGGATCAGTCCAGCCGTTGCAGGAAGTCTCGCACCACCTGACCAGTCCATTCCGCTGCATCGACAGGCATCATGTGGCCGGCTTTTTCGTGGATGTGGACATCCAGCTGTGGTGCCAGTTTGCGCAGCCATTCAATCCGGCCCGCGTAAACGGTCGAAGACCAGTGACTGCCATAGGCCAATAGAACCGGCATGGGGAGCTTCTTCGCCGGCCAGCGCCACGCTGGCAGGTTGGCGAAGTTCTGCGCCTCATATTCAGGCAGCAGCGAAAGCTCCAGTCCCGGCTGTCCATCGCGACGTGGGCAGAGGATCGATTCCGCATAGTTGCGGATTGCGTCTTCGGGCCAGGTTTTCAGCCCCTTGCGCCCCAGAAAATAGCCCACGGCTTCTTCGGTATCCGCGAAATACTGTCGGCGGGAACGGGCCTGTTTCACCATGCCGCCCTCGCGTGACTTGATGCCAAAAGTGCGGATTAACCCCAAACCTAAAGTCATTTGCGGTGACAGAAAGACCGGCTCCAACAGCACCAGCGCACGGACCTTTTCCGGGTGTTTCATAGCTGTGAACATGGACGAAAGCGCGCCCATAGAGTGGCCGATCAGGATCCCACCGCCATTGTGGTTGAGGGCAAAGGCAACATTGTCCCGGTAAAGCTGCCATCGGTACAATGACTGAACCGAAGGAATGGGGTCGCTCGCGCCATGCCCTTGCAGATCAAACGCACGAAGCGGTGTATGCTCGGCGATGTCGCTCAGCAGCGTGTTATAAGTGTGGGCCGAGAACCCGTTGCCATGGAAAAACAGCGCTGGCGCAGGTCCATCACCGTGCTGGCCGTACAGGTAAGACTGCATCGGCCCCCATTTTTCAGCAGGAGGAGGAAGGGTCATTTCGTCAGCTCAACCAGTCGCGCTGCGACCGCATCGACTTCGCCGGCCATGAACTCGTTCGTGATCTTGCCGTTTTCCGTGTTTTCCTTGGCCAGCGAAAACGCAAATTCCTTGCCGGAAATATGCATACCCAAATGGCTCAAGATCATCCGCAGGCACTGAATGCCCTTGATCCCACCCAAACGGCCCGTTGAAACAGACAGCAGGCCGACGGGCTTTTCACGGAAAGGGATGCCCGGAACGGTCTGTGACGGGCGGGAGACCCAATCGACAAAGTTTTTCAGAATGCCAGTTGGACCACCGTTGTATTCGGGAGAGGCGATGATGTACCCGTCTGCGTCCACACACAGCTTGCGGATTTCATCCAGACGCGCCGGACGACCATCGCGGGTTTCGAGGTCTTCACAGAAGTTCGGAAAGGTATCGCCCTTCATCTCAATGATCTCGACCCGCGCGCCGAGCGCTTTTGCATGGGTCATGGCGTGATCAAGGACCACACGGTTGAACGAACCAACCCTAGCGGAACCACAAACACCAACGATCAGAGGGGAGCTTTCGGTCATCAAACGTCATCCGGACTTAGAAGTTATGATCTTAACTAGGGCAGGAACCCCCATAGGGAAACCAACAAAATCGACTTCACTGTCCTGCGATCAGTTTTCGGGAACCTTTGCATCCGAGCGCATGTTCATGGTAGGAAGAATGCCATCTATATTATGCGATTTTTTTCAGACGGTTATTTGATGCGGTCTCGCCTTTTGTATTCAGCGGCTGGAGTGTTGCTCGCCTTGTCTCTCGTGACAGCAGGACAGGCGGAATCGCAACGGATTGTCTCGCTCAACCCCCTGCCTGAACCGCGTCTGAAACAGGATCCGGCGCAAATTGCGGCCATGAAACTGAACGTGGTCAGCAAAACCAAAGCCAATCCGGTTACGCCCATTCTGTCAGCCTATATCGACAGTTTCCAGTCTGACCCCGATCCCTTTGTCCAGGCGGCCATCGACCTCTACGCCCAAACGGGAAGAGCGCCGATCTGGTACCGGGCGAATGGCTGGGCGCCGGTGACCGAAGACGCTTACCGCATTCTGGAGCAAGCCGACTTCGATGGTCTGCCCAAGGAGAAATACCTCGGCAAGCTCGACCGCCCCCCGTCCATGCTGGATACCCGCCGCCAGATCGCGATGGCAGATTTTGCCCTGACCCTTGGAATGCTGCGCTTTGCCCTCGATCTCAAATTTGGCCTGTCCCACGAGGTTAGCCCCGGCACCTTGGGTGAAGCGTTCAAGACAGCCTATTCCAGCGGACAGCTGGACGCGTGGATCGACGGTTTTCGGCCAGAAACGCCGCTTTATCTGCGGCTTCATAAAGCCCTTTTGCTGGGCGAGCTGACCGCCGCACAGGCCGACAAGGCTGCGCTTGCCATGCATCGGGAACGCACGCCGCCACTGGTCCATCCAGAGCGCCACGTCATCGTCAATCTCGGACTGCAACTGCTCACGGTCTATGAGAACAGCCGCGAAGTTCTGTCCATGCCCGTTGTCGTGGGCAAGCCTGAGCGGCGGACGCCTTTGTTATCTGACAAGATCGTCAATCTCAAATTCAGCCCCGACTGGTCGGTGCCGCCGCTGATTGCGCGCGAAGATATACTGCCCATTCTGCGGGATGACCCCGCGCTGATCGGATTGATGGGGGTAGAGGTGATGGATGCTGATGGCGCTGCTGTTGACCCAGAAAGCGTGGATTGGCATGCCGTCGATCCTCGGGCGATCCCGTACAAG
>JBMTIF010000164.1:0-5636 GCA_049437045.1 Alphaproteobacteria bacterium
CGTCAGCATGCTCAATCCCCACCGACAGCCGGATCATGTCATCCGGCACACCGGCCAGTTTCCGCTGTTCCGGGCCAAGCTGCATATGCGTGGTGGACGCCGGGTGAACCAACAGCGTTTTGGCATCGCCCACGTTCGATACGTGGCTAGCCAGTTTCACGCTGTTAATCAGCTTCCGCCCTGCATCAAACCCGCCTTTCACGCCAAAAACGATCATGGACGTGGTCCCGTTGGGCAACTGGCGCTTGGCGACTTCATGGTCCCGATGATCCGGCAAATCCGGATGGCGGACCCAGGCAACGGCTTCATGGTTTGACAGGAACTCCAACACGGCCTTGGCATTCTGCAGGTGTCGCTCCATGCGCAGGCTCAGGGTTTCCATGCCTTGCAACAGATAAAACGCGCTCTGCGGTGCCAGAACGGTGCCAAAGTCGCGCAGGCCTTCGGTCCGCGCTCTGGCGATGAATGCCGCCTGACCAAAATGCTCGGCATAGGTCATGCCGGGGTAACCGGGGTAGGGCTCCGTCATTGTCGGAAACTTGTCCGAAGCCGCCCAATCGAAGTTACCACCATCAATGATGAACCCGCCCATGGCAACGCCATGACCACCAATCCACTTGGTCGCCGAGTGCACAACGATGTTCGCGCCATCCTCAAAAGGACGATACAGCGTTGGCGGGGTAAAAGTGCTGTCGATCACCAACGGCACGCCCGCCTCCTGCGCGATAGCAGCAGCGCCAGCGATATCCAAAACGTCCAGCCCCGGGTTACCGATCACCTCGCCATAGATCATTTTCGTGTTGGGCTGGACCGCCGCCTTGATTGCATCGAGGTCTGAACCGTCAACAAAGGTCGTGGTGATGCCGAACCGCGGCAACGTCAGCTTCATCAGGTTGATCGACCCACCATAGAGCGCCTTGGTCGCGACGATATGATCTCCAGCAGACAGCAACGTCGCAATGGTCAGGAATACAGCCGCGTGGCCAGACGAAAGCCCCAGCGCACCGACGCCACCTTCGAGCGCTGCAATCCGTTCCTCAGCTGCTGAAACGGTTGGGTTACCGATGCGGGAATAGATGTAGCCGCCGGTCTCCAGATTGTTCAGCGACGCTGCATGCTCGGTATCGTCGTACAGATAAGCATTGGTCTGGTAGATCGGCACCGCTTGCGCGCCATTGCGCGGGTCGGGCGTTTGACCAGCGTGCAGCGCCAGCGTTTCCGGGCGCAGGGAAGAAGCTTCAACCATGTCGAATCATCCGTTCGGTTCTGTGTTTGCTTGTTGTTTACCTAGACTGAGGCATCAAGGAACTGCAAGCGCATCCTCGTCAGGGGTCCAAGCCGGTTAGAAACCTTTACCCGCAACCATCCGCAGGAATTGCGAACACCAGTAAGCCAGTGCCGAAGGGCGTTCCACGTGCAGCATGTGTCCGCCATTAATTTGCACACTGAACCAATCTTCACGCCCCTCCAGCCCGTCAAAAGCACGTTTGAAGGGATTGCCTGCACCGCGGTGCGCTGACGCGCCAATAAAAGCCTTCCGTGGCAGTGTCGGGATCAGCGCTGCTGCTTCCGCACTCAAAACCTCTTCAAAGCTGGCCAGACTGTGCGCCTGCATCGTCCGCTTGAGTTCGTCCGCGTGGTGACCCTCCAGCCCCCATATCTCCGGGTCAGGTGGCGGCACCATTCCATCACGGGCAGCCGCTCGCATGGCGTTCGGGCCTCGACTTTGTGCTGATTGGGCAAAAGCAGACAATCCGTGATCCGGCAAGAAACCATCGACAAACACAGCCCCGCGCAGCCGCGCCCCTAGCTTGGCCCCGGCTTCAAGCATGGGAAAGGCACCAAAAGAATGCCCAAGCAGAACCACAGGCTGTTCACCACCCGGCACCGCTTCCAAAACCGCTTCAACATGCCCCATCAGACCAACGTCCACTTCGGGCCAGATCGCCGTGCTCACGTCAGCCAGATCGACCGGTGCGTGGGTCATAGCATCGACAAAGCCATCCCAATGCGAAGGCGCACTCCAGGCACCGGGGCAAATAACAAGATGAAACGGACCTGCTGACACAGTTTTTCCTTGGTGAGGGTCGGTGAAAACCACGTCCGTTGTGAAACGGCACCCGCCGCTTGTCGAGCCTTTCCAAGAGGCTTGCGGCAATGTCGCGTTATTGCGGATCGGACGCGAGTTGCTGCAGCAACAGGGATTGTGTCTCCCCTTCCCCCGGACGAGGTTCGGTTACTGGTGGCAGCGTCCGGTCCTGTCGCCCTTCAACGCTCAGGGCGTTAACGGCATAGTCTGTCAGCGGTGCTGTTGTCTCAGAGTCGCCAAGAGACGCAGTAGACGGCGGAATGCTCAATCGCTCGTCAACCACGCGTTTCATCGCTGCTGAAAGCATGCTTGGTCGGACAGTACCGCCTGAAAGAATACAGGCACGCTGCTTCTCGGTCATGGCCAGTTGCGCTGAATTGGCGGCCCGGCAGCTTGATTTTCCGCTGCGCATGACGGTCACCAGGCGCTTGTTGCTAGAAACCATGTCAAGGGTTCCCCCTTCGATCACAGCCGCCCCACCGCCGCCGCGGATCATGGTAATTTCCGGCTGCGCCTGATCCCCGGCAAGCATCCGGCCAACGCCCTGATCGATGGACAGGACCAGAACCTGAGCTCGGGTTTGAGTGGCGTCCACGATTTTCAGAAACTGAACCTGAGTGTTTCCCGCAAGGTATAGCGTGGAATTGTCCATGAACGTCAGCCGCGCCCGACCGGATGCGTCCGTTGTGATCGTATCCCCGGGTTTGATCGACATGCCGGGTACCGCCGGTTGACGATTGATCAGAACGCCATCTGCGCCAGAGGCAAAAATCCCTGTTGGCGTATCCGAAGAACGTGTGGTCTGTGCGGTAGAGGCCGTTGTCTGCATCAAGGATGAAATCAGACCCAGCGTTACCCCTGCAGAAAGCACCACAAGCAATCCCAGCAGCCTCGACAGACCCCTGCGCTCGAGTTTCCATTTTTGATTTTGAAGATTTGGACGCTTGTTTCGCATGTCCTGCACCATGTTTTCCAAGCTTCTGAGCCTCGAAAACGTCGGAGCAAAAAAAGGGCCAATCCCTGCGGATTGACCCCTTTGAAGATTTACGCGCCCAGCTCTCTGGCATGATGGCGGATGTGATCGTCGAAGAAGGTTCCAACGAAGAAATAGGAATGGTCATAACCCGCATGTCGACGGATTTCGCCCTTCTGACCTGAGGCCTTGAACGCCGCTTCCAGCCGTTCCGGGCGCAAACCGGATTCCAGCCAAGGATCATCGTCTCCCTGATCCACCAGAACCGGACCTGGGAAAGTCTGAGTCGAGAACAGGCGGCTGGCGTCATGGCTCTCCCACAGGCTCTGATCTTCACCCAGATAGCCTCCAAGACAAACCTGCCCCCACTCGACCTCCATCGGCGCAGCAATCGGCGCAAAAGCAGACAGTGACTTGAACAGGCCCGGATGACGCAAAGCCAGAGTCAGCGCCCCATGACCACCCATCGAATGCCCAGAAACGCCCAAACGGTCCCGATCGATAGGCAAGGCCGTAGTGACAGCATCAATCAGGTCTTTGGTGATGTAGCTTTCCATCTGGAAATGCGGTGCCCAAGGGGCTTGCGTGGCGTCAACATAGAAACCAGCACCCTGCCCCATGTTGTAGCGTTCATCGTCCGCGACCCCCTCGCCACGCGGCGAGGTATCCGGCGCGATAAAAGCCAAACCAGCCTCTGCCGCATAGCGCTGAACGCCCGACTTGATGGTCACATTTTCTTCGGTGCAGGTGAGGCCGGACAGGAACACCAGCCCTGCCAAGGTTTCCCCCGCACCCAAGCGATCCGCCTTAGGCGGCAAAAATACCGCGACGCGCATGGTCGTACCCGTCGCTGCACTGTCGTGCTCCAACGTCAACTGCCGCCCGCCAAAGCAGCGGCATTCACTCACAATCTTCATCGCGTTTCTCAGAACTCAATGACGGAGCGGATGGACTTGCCTTCGTGCATCAGGTCAAAGGCATCATTGATCTGATCCAGCGGCATTTTGTGCGTAATCAGGTCATCAATGTTGATTTTGCCTTCCATGTACCAATCCACGATTTTGGGCACATCCGTCCGGCCCTTGGCACCACCAAAGGCCGTACCACGCCAGTTGCGGCCCGTTACCAGTTGGAATGGGCGCGTGGAAATCTCAGCCCCGGCAGGTGCAACACCGATGATGATCGAGGTGCCCCAGCCTTTGTGACAGCATTCCAGCGCATCGCGCATGACCTGTACGTTGCCAATACACTCAAACGAGTAATCCGCCCCGCCCTTGGTCAGGCTGACCAGGTAGGGCACCAGATCGCCTTCAACTTCAGTTGGGTTCACGAAATGCGTCATGCCGAATTGCTCGCCAATGGCCTTACGGCCCGGGTTGAGGTCAACGCCAACAATCATGTCGGCCCCAGCAAGCTTCGCCCCTTGGATAACGTTCAGACCAATGCCGCCAAGACCAAAGACAACCACGTTGTCGCCCGGCTGCACCTTGGCCGTATTGATCACCGCGCCGATCCCCGTCGTGACGCCGCAACCGATGTAGCAAATCTTGTCAAAAGGCGCGTCTTCCCGAACTTTCGCCACAGCGATTTCCGGCAAAACCGAATAGTTGGAGAAGGTCGAGGTGCCCATGTAGTGGAACAACTTGTCCTTACCCATGGAAAACCGCGAGGTTTCATCAGGCATCAGACCCTGCCCCTGCGTCTCCCGAATGGACTGACACAGGTTGGTCTTGCCGGATGTACAGTAGTCACACTCGCGACATTCCGGGGTGTACAGCGGGATTACATGGTCACCCTTTTTCAGCGACTTCACGCCCGGTCCCACATCAACAACCACACCTGCACCCTCGTGGCCCAGAACGGCAGGAAAAATGCCCTCAGGGTCAGCACCGGAAAGCGTGAAAGCATCGGTATGACAAACACCCGTCACCTTCATTTCGATCATGACCTCGCCTTCGCGTGGTCCATCAACGTTGATGGTAGTGACTTCCAGCGGCTTGCCAGCCTGTATGGCTACGGCGGCTCTGCTCTCGACCATGTCTTCCTCCCCTGATACGGCCTGAATTTATCAGTCGCACCATGCCTTCTGAACAGGAGAAGGACAAGGGAAGGTTTGCGCGTTTTCAGACTTGTTCAAGCTCAACGAGCGTACCGACGAAATCCTTGGGGTGCAGGAACAAAACTGGCTTGCCGTGAGCGCCGATCTTTGGCTCGCCATCACCCAGAACCCGCGCGCCCATCGCCTGTAGCTGATCCCGTGCGGCAATGATGTCTTCGACTTCGTAGCAGATGTGATGCATCCCGCCTTGCGCGTTCTTTTCGAGAAACTTCGCAATAGGTGAATTTTCACCCAACGGTTCAAGCAGTTCAATTTTGGTGTTGGGAAGCTCGACAAACACAACCGTCACGCCATGCTCGGGCAGAGCCTGAGGCTCAGAAACCACTGCGCCCAGAGTATCCTTGTAGGTTGCGCTCGCTGCCGCAAGATCCGGTACTGCAATCGCAACATGGTTCAAGCGTCCCAACATGCCCCTAAACCCTTAGAACAGAAACGGTCACAAGCGGCTTTTTGCC
>JBMTIF010000165.1:0-5618 GCA_049437045.1 Alphaproteobacteria bacterium
CAACAACGCCTTCATTCGCGCGGACGAGATCAAGTGGGCCAAGGGTGTTGAAGCTGGCGAAGAAGCTTTCATCGACTACTTTCTGCCGATTGTTGCCGACGCTGAAGCGGGCTTTGGCGGTGTCCTGAACGCGTTTGAACTGGCCAAAGGGCTGATTTCTGCTGGTGCTGCTGGTGTCCACTTCGAAGACCAACTCGCTTCGGTGAAGAAGTGTGGTCACATGGGTGGCAAGGTGTTGGTACCGACCCAGGATGCAGTTCAGAAGCTGATTTCTGCGCGTCTCGCCTCCGACGTGCTAGGCACTGACACCATCATTCTGGCTCGGACCGACGCCAACGCAGCCAACCTTGTGACCTCTGACGTTGATCCTTACGACGCGCCGTTCATCACTGGCGAGCGCACCACCGAGGGCTTCTTTGAAACCCGTGCGGGTCTGGATCAGGCGATTTCCCGTGGTTTGGCCTACGCGCCCTACGCCGATCTGGTCTGGTGTGAAACCGCAAAACCAGATCTGGACGAAGCGCGCCGGTTTGCCGAAGCGATCAAGAAGGAATACCCGGATCAGCTCCTGTCCTACAACTGCTCCCCTTCCTTCAACTGGAAGCGCAACCTCGACGATGCCACTATCGCCAAGTTCCAGACCGAGCTGGCGGCTATGGGCTACCGCTACCAGTTCATCACGCTCGCAGGCATCCACTCCATGTGGAACTCCATGTTCCGCCTGGCCAACGACTACGCAGAGCGCGGCATGTCGGCCTACGTGGAACTGCAGGAGCAGGAATTTGCGGATGCCGAGAAGGGCTACACCTTCGTCTCCCACCAACAGGAGGTGGGCGCAGGCTACTTCGACGATGTGACCACCACCATTCAGGGCGGCACGTCTTCGGTGACGGCGTTGACCGGATCAACTGAAGAAGAACAGTTCGACGTACAAGCCGCCGCTTACTAAGGCGCTTCGATCATACCGGAGCCGCCAACCACTCAGGCTCCGGACAGAGGGGGGCCAAAAGCCCCCCTCTTTTGTTTAACCCCTAACCCCACTTTGCCCACGTAACTCAGCACTGGAGAACGAACCATGTCAGCTACAGCACCTGCACAGACTGCGACGACCGCACAAACTGCACCCGCCACCGAAGCCCGTCCCGCAACGACGTTCTTCTACGTGATTGGCGGAGAATTCACAGACACGTCTTTTGAGTCGGTTTTGACCCGCTCCAACCAAATTCATGGCCCTTTCAAGACCCACGCGGAAGCGCTCACCAAGTGGCGTTCCCTGTCTTTTCAAGAAACTGGAAATGCCCAGGTGCGCTACGAGATTGCTGAAGTCGCGCACCGGATGGACCGCCGGACCATCTTGCTGGGATAAAACACCGCGCAGGGTTTCTGCTTGTGTTGGGCTTCAGGAACCCTGCGTCATTGCTGCGCAGTTATCGTCGCGCATTTCGCGTTGACGCATGGGCATGGCATCGATCTGCGCGTAGATGTCATTGATGTTTTCGGGTAAGCGCGAACGGCGTTTTTCCCAGCCGTCTTTACCGACCAGAACCAAGCCAAAACCGGCGTCAACGTCGTATTCGCGTCTGAGGTCTGCGTTTGACAGGGCCTCCAGCGGCAACGCTTCGACCGCATCACCACCAAACCAGACGCCTGTCACCAAAACAGGTCGATCCGCGTACACCTCCAGCAACAGCAAATCCCGGTTGTTGAAGTCACAGCGGTCTTCCAGCAGTTCCAAACGCTGCCGGTAGGCCCAAGGGTCCGCAGGCTGATCCGCGAACAGCAAAAGAACCCGTTTTTCCCACTGAAACGCGTCCAGCGGTTTTGTTTGGGCCAAAGCCACCGCAGGCAGCATCGCGGCCAGCCAGAGCAACAGACCAGAAAGCCGCTTAGCTTTCATTTCCTGTCACCGACGTGCGCTCAAGGGCTTCGATAAAGGTGTCGGTCGCAGCTTCCCAAGAAAAGTTCTCCGCATAGGTGCGGGCATCTTCGGACTTCAGATCCAGTGACGTCATGCAGGCCTCATGCAGGTCTTCACGCAACGTGCCAGCCTTGGGGTCAGTAATGACGTCCTTCGGCCCGGTTACCGGGTAGGCCGCAACCGGCGTTCCGGCGGCGCAGGCCTCCAGCAGCACAAGCCCAAAAGTATCGGTCTTGGAAGGAAAGACGAATACATCTGCGTCAGCATAAGCCGCAGCAAGCTCATCACCATGAAGCGGGCCGGTGAAAACTGCATCGGTAAATTTGGCCTTCAACGAGTCCAGTGATGGACCAGAGCCAACAACCATTTTGGTACCGGGCAGATCAAGCTTGAGAAAGGATTCGATGTTCTTCTCAACCGCCACACGGCCCACATAAACAAAGATCGGGCGCGTCAGATCAGCAGCGTGCGATGATGGTTTCTTGGACGGATGGAATTGTTCCAGATCCACACCACGCGGCCACAGATGCGTATGCTTGATGCCAAAGCCAGCAAGTTCGTCCGCCATGCCTTTGTTGGTCACCAGAACCCGCTGCGCCGGGCGATGGAACCACTCCAGCCAACGCCACAGCCATTCTGCCGGCACGCCCGTGCGCTCATTGATGTACTCAGCCAACTTGGTGTGGAAGGAAGTGGTGAAAGGCACCTTGTTCCGCTGGCAAAAAGCGCGCGCCGCCATGCCCAGTGGGCCTTCGGTCGCGATGTGAATGGCATCAATCGCGCCCTTCTCATCGATGACTTTCTTGATCCGTCGGCTGACCTCGCCCGGCCAGAACAGCGCAAGGCCGATTTCCTGATACATGGGCATGGGCATGTTCACGTCGAACAGATCGGGCGTAATCCGACTGAAGGTATGCCCTTTTTCTTCGACAATCTTGCGGGTGGTATCAAGCGTGCGCACAACGCCATTGATTTGCGGATACCAGGCGTCACTGACCAGCAGAATATGCATCAGGCAACGTACTCCTTTTCATCAACCAGGCCGTCGTCTGACCAGTACAGCAGACGGAGGACACCAGCTTCATTTTCGACCAGGGCCGTGCAGGATTCGACCCAGTCTCCGCAGTTGGCATAGGTGAACCCATCCTTGGTGTTCAGCGCCGGACGGTGGATGTGTCCGGCAACGACGCCAACCGCGTTCAAGGCTTCCGCCTCGCGTTTCAGTCCGCGCTCAAAAGCGCCTTGCGGTTGGAAAATCCGCTTGGACAAACTCTTGACCCGCGCCGGCATATCCTGCGCCCAGCCCATGCCAGGCGCTTTCGCGAGCTGGCGCATGCTGGCGGTGTAGCCCTCATAGAGCACGTGACCGAACCGTGACAACCATTCCATGTTCTGCGTCACCGCATCAAACTGATCGCCGTGGGAGACATAGAACAACCGACCGTCCGCCAACATGTAAGTATCATTCAGACGCAGTTCCATACCGCGGTACGTCTCAACATCCAGAACGGAACGCACCATGTCATCGTGGTTTCCGGGGATATAGATCACCCGTGTGCCAGCTTTGATCACCCGCTCAATCTGCATCAGAACTGCATCATCGGTTTCAGACCAGTTCCAATGCCGCTGCAGTGCCCAGCCGTCGATCATGTCTCCGACCAGGTACAGCGTCTCACACGACAGGCCCTGCAGAAACGACAACAGTGTCCGGTTTCGGACGCCGGTCATTCCCAGGTGCGTGTCTGAGATAAACACGGTTCGAAAGGCAGGTCTGGCGGTCATGCCGGCGGATGGTTCTCGTGTACTTTCAAGGATGCTTTCTTTTACGGGGCTGGCCCCACCACGCATAGGCCCAAAAAGGCATGCCCCCTCGTCATCATGGCATCGACAAGCGGGTCAGACCTTGTAAGGTCAAGCCCACAGGTGGGAGAGGAGAACCAACATGAGACCCAACAAAATCCGTGAAATCTGGAACCAGGGCGGTGCCGTCGCCAATGGTTGGCTGGCAACACCAGCAGCCTTTACCGCTGAAGTCATGTCCCATTGCGGTTGGGATAGCGTCACCGTGGATATGCAGCACGGATTGATCGACTATCAGGTTGCGGTTTCCCAGTTCCAGGCAATTTCAACCACGGATGTCGTGCCCTTTGTTCGTGTGCCGTGGCTGGATGCAGGTCTGATTATGAAAGTGCTCGACGCCGGGGCCTACGGTGTCATTTGCCCCATGATTAACAACGGCGAAGATGCAAAGCTGTTTGCGCACTATGCCTCTTACCCTCCCGTCGGCACCCGGTCCTTCGGTCCGGTTCGCGCTTCGATTTACGGCGGTGCTGACTATACCGACAAGGCCAATGATGAAATCATCCGAATGGCTATGGTCGAAACCAAAGAAGGGCTGGAGAAGGTGGATGAGATCGTCAACACAGATGGCATCGACGCGATCTATGTCGGCCCCAACGATCTGGCCAACGCCTTGGGCCAGCGCCCGACACTCGATACTGAGAACGAAGTCGTTCTGAAGGCTTTTGAAAAGATCATCGCAGCCTGCCGAAACGCTGGAAAACCTGTCGGTCTGCACAACGGTTCGGCTGGTTATGCTGTTCGAATGATCGAGATGGGCTTCCAGTTTGTTACCGTTCAATCGGATGCAGGCATTCTCAAAAATGCAGCAACGGCAATCGTCTCAGAAATCAAAGGCGGAGCGGCCAAGCTGGATACGTCTTCCTACTAGGCAGGCGCTACATCCAGTCCATGATAACCGGCACCAGCGGCTCGTCCGCTGGTGGCATGGCCAAGTCACGCAGTTCGAACTTCGATACCCATTTGAGCGCTTGGCCCTCTTTACCCGTCGGCTCACCAGACCATTTGCGCGCGGCATAGAGCGGCATCATCAGGTGGAACTTGGGATAGGGAAAACTGGCAAAGGTCAGCGGGGCCAAACAGCCGATACCAACATCAATCCCGAGTTCTTCTTTCAGCTCTCGGATCAGTGCGGCTTCCGGGCCTTCGTTGGGTTCCATTTTACCGCCCGGAAACTCCCAGAGGCCTTCGAGTGATTTGCCTTTGGGCCGTTGCGCGACCAGCACTTGATCCTGTTCATTGAATAACGCCGCTGCAACGACCCACACCACGGGGACATTGCGATCGAGCTGAGGCTGCATGGTGCAGCCACCTGAGAAGACGAAATCATCGAAATCAGCGCGGGTCATGGCAGTTTCGAGGTGGGGTTGAGAACCGCTGTGCGCCGTGTCGATGGCGCCTTCGCTCCAGTCTTCAAATCCGCACTTTTCAAGCACCCGTCTGGACGCACCATTGCCGATAATGACCCCGGAGCCGATAATGGGAAGTTCCATGTACCAGTACCCAAAGGTCAGGGCATGAAACACAGCCTCACTCGCCACACCCCGACCCCAAGCCTGCGGCGCGAACCAGTAACCGATCTGCCAAGGACTGGAAGCATCCGCGCCCTCATCGAGACCTATAAGCCCAAGCAATTCACCACTTTCCCGATCACTGACAACCCAGCAAAGCGCCTGTCCGGCTTTGAAACCCGCTTGGGAATCTGCAAGAAACGTGTGTGCGCCGTCATCGGGATAAGGGTGCGGCACACGCGCCAACCATTGCGCGACCTTCCAGTCTGCCGCGTGGCGCTGAACAAAATCGATATGTTCAGCGCCAAACACCGTCAGGCTCAGTATCG
>JBMTIF010000166.1:0-5600 GCA_049437045.1 Alphaproteobacteria bacterium
CCCGGCAGAACGGAAAGATGTCGCAAGAAATGCGCAGCGCCATGCGCAAGCAGGGTCGTGAGAGGATGAGCGAGGAAGTGTTGGCGTCGCTCAACCTAGCCATCACCACGGACGCACCATTTGTCGATAGACTTGTTCGGTTTTGGAGCAACCATTTTGCCATCAGCGCACAAGGTGAGCAGATGGTTGTCTACCTTGCCGGTGCTTATGAACGTGAAGCCATCCGCCCCCATGTTTTTGGCCGTTTCGAAGATATGGTTTTGGCATCGGCCATGCACCCGGCCATGCTCATCTACCTCGATCAGACCCGATCGATCGGCCCCAAATCACGGGCAGGACGGAAAAGTGAGCGCGGGTTGAACGAAAATTACGCCCGAGAACTCATGGAACTTCATACCTTGGGGGTCGATGGCGGGTACACACAGGATGATGTGCGACAGTTGGCACTGATGCTGACCGGATGGACGGTCGGTGGCATTTTTCGCGGTCGCACTGGCGGACAGCCAAAGCCCTTTGCTTTCATGGAACAGCTTCACGAACCCGGTTCCAAAGTTTTGCTCAACCGCCGCTTTGCCCAAGCCGGCGTGAATGAAGGTCGGCAAGCGATCTCGCTGCTGTGTCGGCAGCCGTCAACGGCGCGGTTCATTGCAACCAAGCTGGTTCGCCATTTCGTAGCCGATCAACCTCATCCGCTCGATGTCGATTATATCGCTGGCGTCTTTCAGGATACGGGTGGTGATCTTCGTGCTGTCAGTTTGGCGCTTCTTGATCTGGATTCCGCCTTTTATGGAACCGAGCGCAAGTTTCGATCCCCTCAGGAGTTCGTCATCGCGGCAGCGCGTGCTCTGGGCCTAAAGAAGAGTGGTCGCTCTGCAGTTCAAGCGCTTCAAAGTATGCGCCATCCGCTTTGGTCGCCTCCCTCACCGGCTGGTTATGGCGACATGGTTGTTGACTGGGCTGACCCGGACAGCCTTTTGCGCCGCGCGGACTTTGCCACGCTCATGGCCAAGCGTCTGCGGGGGAGTATCGACCCCGGGGCCGTACTGGCTGAAACCATGCAGGTCGCAAACCCAACTGCCTTGGTGCGCCTGCTGGAACAACAACCCAACAATCAAACCCAGCTGGCCTTGTTGATCGCCAGTCCTGATTTTCAGTGGAGGTAAGTGTCATGGGCGCTTTGAACCGACGTTCCTTTCTCGGCACAGCCTGTGCCGGTGGTCTTGCAACAACCTTTGCTCCTTCGCTGAGCTTTGGACGGGCCGCGACAGACCGGCGCTTTGTCTTCGTGCTGCTGCGCGGTGCCATGGATGGACTCCACTCGGTCGTGCCGGTGGGTGACCCCAGCTACCGTGCAGCGCGGGGTAATTTGGCTTATTCGGCCAATGATCTGACCCGGCTCGACGACCTGTTTGGTCTGGCACCGGGGTTGGCTCCTCTGGCGGCGAGTTATCGCTCCGGCGAACTGCTGCCCGTGCAAGGGCTGGCCATTCCCTATCGCACACGGTCTCACTTCGATGCGCAATCCATCCTTGAAACGGGCCTCAACCGGCCTGTTGGATCCGCAACCGGATGGTTGAACCGAACGCTGGAAGTACTGGGTGGTGCGACGTCCCAAGGCATTGCCGTTGGTGGCCCTCTACCGCTTTCCATGCAGGGGCGCGTACCGGTTGCGACGTGGGCGCCTTCGGTCCTGCGTGAGGGGAATGACGCCTTCATCGAAGATTTGGCGCAGCTCTACAACATGGACCCGGTTCTGGCTGATCCCTTCACCGCCGCCCTGACTTTGCAGGATCAAGCGATGGTCATGGGCTCTGAGGGCAACAGTCGACGTGGATTGGCGCAGTTCGAGCAGCTGTTTGGCGCAACGGGCCGGTTTCTGAATGCGCCTGACGGTGCACGCATTGCAGCGTTAGAGTTTTCCGGCTGGGATACGCATGCGGGCCAAGGACTCGCCAACGGTACGCTCGACCGTCGTCTGAATGCCTTGGCCAATGGCCTTCTGGCGCTCAAGGCTGAATTCTCCGCTGATGCCTGGTCGAAAACAGTGGTTGTTGTGGCCACTGAGTTTGGTCGGACCGTTGCGACAAACGGCAGCGGGGGCACCGACCACGGCACCGGCGGTGCGGCCTTGCTCTATGGTGGCGCAGTTCGGGGAGGCCGGGTTCTGGCAGACTGGCCGGGTCTGGCAGCGAGACAGCTGTATGAAGGCCGCGATCTGCGGCCAACATTGGATACGCGTCAGCTGCTTAAAGGCGTGATCGCCGCGCAGTTTGACCTGCGCAGCGCAGAACTCGACCGTCTGGTGTTCCCAGACAGTCAAGGCGTTCCCGGCTTGAACGGATTGGTAACCTAGTTTTCCAGCATGCGGCGCAGCAGTTCGACATCTTCGTCGATGGCTGCGTCGAGAGACCGAAGCTCCTCAACCTTGCGAACAGCATGCATGACCGTGGTGTGGTCCCGGTTGCCAAAGCGCCGACCGATTTCCGGCAGTGACCGCGTGGTCAGCTGCTTGGACAGGTACATGGCGATCTGACGAGGTCGAGCCACTGAACGCGCACGGCGGGGGGAGTACATCTCGCTGAGCTTGATGTTGAAGTGCTCGGCGACCTTTTTCTGGATTTCCTCGATCGTCACGCGGCGATCGTTAGCTTTGAGCAGGTCGTGCAATACGTCCTGCACCATTTCCAGAGTAACCGGACGACCGATCAGGATTGCGTGCGCTTCGATGCGGTTCAATGCGCCTTCGAGTTCCCGAATGTTCGAAGAAATCTTGTGCGCGAGGAATTCCAGCACTTGCGGCGGAATGTCCAGTGCGATGCTTTCCGCTTTGGACTGCAGGATCGAAAGACGCAGCTCGTAGTTGGTCGGGTGAATATCCGCAACCAGACCCCAGCCCAGACGGGACTTCAGTCGATCTTCCAGTCCTTCAAGGTCGCTTGGCGACTTGTCCGCTGACACCACGACCTGATGGTTCTGATCGACCAGCGCGTTGAAGGTGTGGAAGAACTCTTCCTGCGATGATTCCTTGTTACCAATGAAATGAATGTCATCAATCATCAGAACATCAACAGAGCGGAACTCGTCCTTGAACGCCATCGTGTCGCGATGACGGACCGCGCGGATGAACAGGGACATGAACTTCTCAGCAGACAGATAAGCCACCCGCCGTTCAGGCTGGGTTTCGCGAATGTGCCAGGCGATAGCATGCATCAGGTGGGTTTTGCCCAAACCGACACCGCCGTACAGGAAAAGCGGATTAAAGGCGACGTCGGAGCTTTCGGCCACACGGCGCGCAGCCGCGTAAGCCAACTCGTTGGGTTGCCCGACCACGAAGTCCTTGAAACTGAAGCGCTTGACCAGCTGCTTCTCATCGGTGGGCACCGTGTACCGGTACTGTGACGCGCCCACGTGTTCGACGTAGGAAGGCGCGGATAGCGGGCTTGGGTTCATGCCCCCACCGGTCGCAGCCTCTATTGGCGCGGTCAGGTGACCGGCGCCCTGCTTGCTCGGCGGGACAGGAACAGCATGCTGAGTCGATGGACGCACGATGATTTCAATCGACTCAATCGTCGGCTCGTGCATGACCCAAAGCGACCGAAGACGTTCGAGGTAATTGGCCTGAACCCAGTCACGGACAAAGCGTGACGGTACTGACAGGCGAATGCGCTCATCGTTGGCTTCAGAAAACTCAATCGGGCGCAGCCAAGAGCGGTAGGTGCTTTCGCCGTACTCGCGACGAATGGCGGCCTTCACCTGCGACCAGATTTCCTGACGGTCCTGAAAATTTAGGAGATGATCGCTCACGGTCGCCCTCCGAGGGGCATGGCGTTCCGTGCGAACAGAGGCTGCCTTGGTTGGTCCACGGATCTCGATCCGCGAACCACAATGGGATCGCAAGCTCGCACAGTTATTCTCCTCAACTCTTCTGTTACGAAACCGCCTATCCCCCGGTCGACCCTTGACCACACACCCAGATGGTCATGAGCGCCTCAGCTTCGAAGCGGTTCGTCGCGGCTTCTTATGACCGCAGTTCGGTTTGGCTTTGTACCAATTAAGTGGCCTCACCTTACCGACGAGGCTCTTCGTCGCAAGGTCAGAAAACGAGTCAATATCTAAAAAACTTTGAGTTTGTGGAGTCGAGGACGCACTCTTGGATTAGCAGCCCTGATTCTTTTCGAGACGACTCCGCGAGTGATAAAAACGTGTTGAAAATGGGGCGGAGAAAACCGGAAAAATGCCGAATCTAAGTCCAGATTTACCCCATTCTTCAATCGCACTAACCGAATCGTACAAAAGACAAAGCCGGGCGGAACTTTCGTTCGGCCCGGCCTTGAAAACTGAAAAAGGCTCAGAAGTGCAGGGTGGCTTAGGCCATCCGCTTCACTGCCGCGCTCAGGCGACTGATCTTCCGCGAAGCCGTATTCTTGTGCATCGTGCCCTTGGTCACGCCACGCATGATCTCTGGCTGAGCTTCGACCAAAGCTGCGCGTGCAGCATCCTGATCGCCTGCTTCAACTGCGGCTTCTACTTTCTTGATAAAGGTCCGAACGCGGCTGCGACGCGAGCGGTTGATTTCTGTGCGACGTGCAGCGGTACGAACGCGCTTACGTGCGGAACGGGAATGTGCCATTCGGTTCTGGTTCCAAAGACTTGGTAAATGATTGTGCGCGTCTATAGGCCCAAAGCAGGCTGAGCGCAAGGCAAGGCTCCTATCGCTGACAAGCAGCGCAGAAGAAAGTTGACCGATTGGACTGCACAATTCGCTTAATTGACGCGTTACAGGCCCGACAAGCCTCATTTTCACGCCCGTAAACGGCCCAGGCGTGCTGGAAGTAACCCAATTCGCCAGAAACCTGCTTGTAATCACGCAAAGAAGACCCGCCGGCGTCGATGGCGCGTGCCAGAACACCTTTGATCGCGTCGCAGAGTCGCGCCAGCTCTGGCTTCTTTAGACTCCCGGTTTTTCGGGTTGGTCTGATGCCGGATTCAAAAAGGGCTTCACACACGTAAATATTACCCAGTCCTGCAATCAGCTTTTGGTTCAGCAGGCTCGCTTTGATGGGCGAGGTCTTGTCGCGAAACACGGCGCGGAGATATTCGGGTGATACTGCATCACTCAGTGGCTCTGGTCCAAGCGCGGCGAGAAACCGATTCTCGTCATCCGGCCCGTCGATCAGATCCAGAAATCCAAACCGGCGCGGGTCGTTGAACCGCACCTGACCCCGCTCGGTTTCAAAGACCACATGGTCATGCTTTTCGAAGGGCAGATTGGTTTGTTCTTCACACACCATTCGACCACTCATGCCCAAATGGAACAGCAGGCTGAGCGGGTCGGCGGAGGCAAAGCGGATCAATCCGTATTTGGCCCGGCGCTGCACCGCTTCGATGGTCTTTCCAGTGACCCGCTGGCTCAGACCGTCGGGAAATGGGAACCGCATATCGGGGCGGCGCAGCAGCAGTCGGTCCAGTCGCTGCCCTTGGAGAAAGGGACGCAATCCACGGACGACAGTTTCAACTTCGGGCAATTCGGGCATTTGGCTGCTGACACCTGTGCAGGATTAAAGAGTCGGCGTTGCGTTTAACACCAACGGGTAGACGCG
>JBMTIF010000167.1:0-5593 GCA_049437045.1 Alphaproteobacteria bacterium
CTGTAGAGCAGACATCTCGATTTACACGGCGTGAGCCCGTTCGCAGGTGGTGCACTGCGCCTCGGCGAACAATTGGATTTTGACTTAGCGGGGAACCCTATGCTGCCTGCGTTCATGACCAATGGTCTGCTGCCCGGTGGCGTGCATCATTGCGATCTGGCGGCGTTCAAGGAGACTTTCGTATGGTCCGCCCAGCGCCGCGAAATCTATGCATTGATGTCTCAGGGCTTGGGCGTCCTTTACGAATCTGGATACCGCATGCTGGTTGTCGGTGGTGAGTTCATCTCAACGGCAGAACATCCTTCTGAATTCAAGGCGCTCTACGATTGTGATTCGCTGCCTATCGAGTCACTTGATGCAAGGCTGAGCTATTTTGACAGGAATTCTCGATTAATTGCTCGAAATCAGTGGGGCGGGCATTTTTTTCCGGCTTCATTTAGAGCAAAAGGGTCGGGTGCGACTTGGTTGCATTATCTGTCATCGGATGCGCCGGAGGGCCAAAGAGGTTTGGTTGCTCTGAGCCTGGTGTGATCCCCTGCAGTTTGCAGGTAGTGAGGGGAAAGAAATATGCTGTACCCGGTGGAACAACTCCCACGGTTGGTTGAGCAGATTACGACGCTGGAAAATGGTCTGGTGGCTTTTCGCCAGCAGAACAGCCCCATCGATCCCAATTACCAAAAGGAAAGTGAGGCGCTGATCGCTGAAATCGTGCGCCTTGAGGACCTCTTGTGCGACTGCGTTGAAGCACACGGCGGCCCTTCCAACGATGGTTGGTCGAAAGAGGTTAAAGCCATTTATGCTCGCAGGACCGGGTGGAAGGGCTAAGCACGCTCCCACCACTCCTTGCGTTGGGCGAATACGCTATCGGGTCAACCGGTCAATAGCAGCCCACAACGTGACAGCTGCACTCGCTAGCCCCAATACAGCCGGCCCCTCATCGAGCGCTGCATCCCACGAGCCTCCGATAAACTCTCGATTTCCTGCCCTTCGGCTGGCCTTGCGCAACTCAAAAGCATCCCCCTCAAAGCCACGCCCAAGAATCAGAAACTTTGGTGGGCGATCCGGGTCATCAAAGTCACCGGCAACCAGAATGTGCGAAACCTCAGCACTATCGCGATCAATGAACTTGGCAACGCTGCGCTGAATTTTGGTGAGCGAGGCGCGTTCAGGGCAATCGGCGAGATTAGGGCTTCCCTCTGCGCACGGCCAAATCGGACCCATGGCCTCAGAACGCTGCCGAGAATGCGTGTTGGTCGCCATTTCTGAACTGGTAGCAACGCCAACATTCGCAGCCAGCACCTTTTGGAGCAGGTTTATCGGCATGAAAGAATAGCAATCCCCAATATCCTTGAGGCAAATTTCCGAGCCTTGGAAGTTGGAAAAGAACTCAAGCTTTTCGACCTCCCCGGACTTGCGCTTCAGGAACACGTAGTCATCCCGGAAGAAAGCAAGTATGGGCGGATTCGTCCCTTCGGCCAATCCACCAAAGCCCGCAACGGACCAAGTTCGCATGTCGAGGTGTTCAACCTGTTTTGCAGCCACTTGTCGGCCGTGCTGTACCCGGTTGTCAGGTTCACTGCATCCAGCCAAGCCAACAACCATTGTTGCCAGCAGAGCAATTAGACCCATTCGCATCGTTCGATCTCCCCTGTTTGGCGCATAATGCGCGGTCACAGGCTAATCCTTAACGCGAGGGCTCGGGGTGAATCCACGGCCTTGGCGAGGCGCTGTGATGATTTCTTGGGGTAACTTTTTGATCAGTGGATATCTTTTGGGGGTCGTCTAGTGTCGGCTATCACTTGCCAGAATGTCCACGGAGCGCTTCAGCGCCTCGCGCGTCACGTCCTCAGGATAGATCAGGGCAAAGCGAACGAAGCCCTGTCCGGGCATAGAACCGTCCGGCATGGCCCGAGACAGAATTGAACCCGGCAGCGTGCGCACTGCCTGCTCCTGCCACAGTCGCCGGGCCACTGCGTCTCCATTCCCGCTGGACACGGGTTGCCAAAGCACGAAACCGGCCTCCGGCGCACGGAACCCGGGCAATTCGCCAAATTCTTCGCGGGCGATCCGGTTGATCTCTGCGTAGCGCGCGCGGAACTTCTCAACGTGGGCCTCGTCACGCCACAACTGGATTGCTGCTTCCTGCAGCGCCACGGGCGTTTGTGCGCCACCATAGGCGCGCAGGTAATACAGGTCTTCAAGCCGATCGGCATCGCCGGCAATGAACCCCGAACGCAAGCCCGGCAAACCCGAGCGTTTGGACAAGGAATTCACCACCCAGACATTATCCAAAGAACCACCCATGTCGCGGCAAACTTCCATGGCGCCCAGCGGCTTGGTTTCAAAGTAAAGCTCGCTGTAGCACTCGTCAGACATGTAGGTGAAATCGTGCTCTCTCGCCCGCTGAATAGCCGCTTTCATGAAAGTTGCCGAAATCAGGTTTGCCGTGGGATTTCCTGGGTTCGTGGCAATTACGAGCGCCACACGATCCCAATCATCCTCGGCCACAACTGACAAATCCGGCGCAAAATCCGTTGCGGCCGTACAAGGCGCAAACACAATCTCCGCGCCCGAGGTCAGGGCCGCGCCGACGTAGACATGGTAGAGCGGATTTGGCAGCACCACGATGGGCCGCAGATGGCCTTTCCCAGCCCGCTCCAGCCGGTCTTCCTTGCGCAAAACCGCCGTGAGAATGGCCGAGAACAGACCTTCCTTGGTGCCAAACACCGGGTGAACCTGTGCTTCGGTGTCCAACATACCATCCGGCAGGTCGTAGCGTGACCGCAACCAGTCCGCCATTGCCTCGCGCAGGGCCGGACCTGCGTTCACCGGTGGATACTTTCCCCACCCCGCTGGTTCCGTCGCCGCAAGCGCGTCTGCGACAGTCTCATAGGCGCCGAACTTCGGCTCTCCGATGGATAGATTCAGTTGCGGCAAATCGCTTTGACATTCACCTAAAACCCCAGCGACCTTCCGATACGTGTAGTCGCGAAGCTGTTCCAGTCGTGTACGGGTCATGCAAGGGGGCTCGTTGCTTGTTCCAGATAAGCGAGGTCTTCGCCGTCGAGATCTGGCCCTACTTCGGCCAGTACACGAGCGTGGTAAGCGTCTATCTGCGCGATTTCAACATCTGAGAGCATGGATACTTCTATGAGCGCGCGGTCGTAAGGCACCAGCGTCAGGGTCTCAAAGGCAAGGAAACCGTCTTCGCGCTCGTAAACAAGCTCGACATTCTCAATCCTGACGCCGCTTTCCCCTTCGCGGTAGATCCCCGGTTCATTGGTAACAATCATTCCGGCAACCAAAGCCGCGTCACCTTGCCGCTTGGCAATCCGTTGCGGGCCTTCATGCACGCCAAGATAGGTGCCAATGCCGTGGCCGGTGCCGTGGTCAAAATCGATCCCCTCCGCCCACATGTACTGGCGCGCCAAGACATCGAGATGACTGCCGCAGGTGCCTTTCGGGAACACTGCCCGCTCCAGCGCCAGATGCCCTTGCAGCGTGAGGGTGTAGTCCCGCCTCTGACGGTCTGTTGACTGTCCGCCAACAGCCCAAACCCGCGTGATGTCGGTTGTTCCATTGTGATACTGCCCACCACTATCCACCAGCAGCATGCCGCCGGGGGCCAGCGAGGCGTTGCTTTCCTCGTTGGCTGAATAGTGTCCCATTGCAGCATTGCCGCGATACCCAGCGATGGTGCCGAAACTGGCCCCATTCATGGGCACGGCGTCAGCATTTTCTTCACGCAGGGCCAGGATTTTGTCGATGACAGACAATTCGCTTTCAGCACTGATTTTTGGGTGCTGATCGAGCCAACGGGCAAAGCGGATCACGGCGCGTGCATCGCGACGCTGTGCATCGCGTGCGCCTTGTTGCTCGACCTCATTCTTGATGGCGCGCGGCAGAATTACTGGATCGCCGTTGTGCTGCACCGCGATTTCTGCGCCTTTGAGGGCATTCGCGATGGCGGCGTTACAAGTGCCGTAATCAAGGCCTACGGGCCCACTCAAATTTGCCAGCCGTCCGAGCATCTCATCCGGATGATAAATGGCGACCCGATTATCGAGAGCCTGATGCATGGTATCGGAAACACGTTCAGGGGCGATGTACCAATCCACCGCGCCATCATCGTGCAAAGTTGCAAACGAACGCGTCACGGGCAGCCCAGCGATATCATCACCACGGGCATTCAGCAGCCACGCGATGGATTCTGACTGGTTCAAAACCTGTGCTTTGAGGCCGCTTTCCTGCAACGCACCAGCCAGCTCAGCGCGTTTCTCCGCACTGCTTTTTCCAGCAAATTCAGGCGCATGCGGCACGGCGATTGTCGCTGGTGGTATCGGCTGGTCGTGCCAGATCGCATCAACTGGATTGGTCTCAACCGCCTGTAACTTTGCACCCAGCGGGGTAATGGTCTTGGACCAGGAATCGACGCTCCGGATTGTCTGCATCGCAGCATCGTAACCAACAATGTCGCCCGCCTTAAGATAATCCGCCACGCAAGTCATAGGGCCATCAGTGTTGCTGTTTCGGATCGTCCACTGGCTTTCATCAACTTCTGATTTGATGGCTATCAGATAGCGGCCATCGGTCCAGATGATTGCCGTGTCCAAGGTCACAACAATAAATCCAGCCGACCCTTTGAACCCGCTTAGGGCTGTTATCCGACGCTCCGAACTTGGGGAATATTCACCCATATGAGCGTCATCCATAGGCACGAGGAAGGCATTCAAGCCTTGGCGACGAAGTTCTGAACGAAAATCAGAAAGGGTGATTGCGACACTCATAGGTCATCCCAAACAAAATGTATCCCGGAACTAAAGCGCCTTTCGCATCAGAAAGGCAAGCTGCGCTTCAGCCAATTTGTGGTCGGCTGGACCCACTTTCACAGTCATAAAAAAGGGTAGGCAGCACAGCAATAAGTGCCACCTACCCTTTTGGAATTTCAGACCGTCAAAACGGTCTCAAAGATGCTTAGCGCAGTTCGCGGCGCAGGATTTTGCCTACGGCGGACTTTGGCAGCTCCTCAATGAACTCGACGACCTTTGGACATTTGTATCCAGCCAGATTTTCCTTGGCGAAGGCCTTGATGGCCTCTTCACTGACTGAAGCGCCAGGATCAAGCACAACGCAAGCTTTGACGCTCTCGTTACCGTCATCACCTTTGACGCCAACAACGCCGACCTCAAGAACGCCGTCCATGCTCGACAAGACGTCTTCGATTTCGTTCGGGTAAACGTTAAAGCCGGAAACAAGGATCATATCCTTAATCCGGTCCACGATGCGATAATAGCCGTCGTCCTGAATGACAGCGACATCGCCCGTTTTGAAGAAGCCGTCCTCGGTCATGACCTCGGCCGTTGCGTCTGGACGGTTCCAATAGCCGCGCATGACCTGTGGCCCGCGAGCCTGCAGTTCACCAGGCTCTTCGATACCTGCTTCAGTCCCGTCATCCTTGATGATGCGCACTTCGGTGTGAGGAAGCTTGATGCCAACGGTTCCGAGCTGAATTGCCGTGATAGGGTTGGCAGTGAGAACCGGAGACGTCTCGGACAGGCCATACCCTTCGGTGATCGGTGAGCCGGTCACTTCC
>JBMTIF010000168.1:0-5590 GCA_049437045.1 Alphaproteobacteria bacterium
TCCGGAGCAACACCGGCTGGAACCAGTCCACAAAGTGGCGCGGGTGGATCTGGAGCTCCTGCTCGGCGTAGATCGCTCTCGCAACACCCTGCTGGAAAATACCCGGCGTTTTGCTCACGCAAAGCCCGCGAACAATGCTCTGCTGTGGGGCGCACGGGGCATGGGTAAATCCAGCCTCGTCAAAGCTGTCCACGCGACCATTCAGAAAGAAGACAAACTGGCCCAGCCCCTGCTGCTGATCGAATTGGCGCGCGAAGACATCGCGACTGTGGGCCGTCTGCTGACCCACCTGGCCGCGCTTCCGGCGAACAGCATTCTGTTCTGCGATGATCTTTCCTTCGACTACGACGATGCAGCCTACAAGTCGCTCAAGACCGTGCTGGATGGCGGTCTCGCCGGGCGTCCGGCGAATGTGCTGTTCTACGCCACGTCAAACCGCCGCCACCTGCTACCGCGCGACATGATGGAGAACGAGCAGCGCGCTGCGATCCATTCACAGGAAGCCATCGACGAGAAAGTCTCCCTCTCTGACCGGTTTGGCCTGTGGCTTGGGTTCCATCGCTGTGATCAGGATACCTATCTGGCCATGGTCAACGGCTATCTCGCCGAAGCGGGGGTCAAGGCGGACGAAAACGAAGTCCGCGCCGCTGCGCTGGAATGGGCAACGACACGGGGTGGCCGGTCTGGCCGCGTTGCCTGGCAGTTTTCGCAGGATTTCATCGGACGCAGCACCTAGCTGACGCCCGAGCCATGTCTTAGAAGCCGAGAACCTTCAGCGGGTCAATTGGCTTACCATCGCGGCGCACTTCGAAGTGCAGCTGGGGCCGTGTGATGTTGCCAGACGTGCCGACCAGCCCCAATGCTTCGCCCGCTGCCAGTTGCTGGCCAACCTCAACCGAAATCGCGTCCAAATGCGAGTAGGCCGTGACCCAGCGGCTGTCATGCTTCACCAGAACCATGTTGCCGTAGTTTTCCAACTCGCTGGAGGCAAAGATCACCACGCCCGGCTTGGAAACCGTCACGCGCTCACCCGACCGGGCCGAAATATTGATGCCGTCGTTGACCATACCGCCCTCTTTGGGGCCAAAGGTCATCAGCAGACGGCCACGAACCGGCCAGTTGAATTTGCTCGCGTCGATCCGTGAAACCCGCTCAGGCAGCAAGACCGTCTCGTCCTGACGCACTGCTGGCAGTGGGTTCATCAGGCGGGGACCAGAAACCCGCACGTGCGTCACTTGCGGCGTAATCGCAGATGCAAGTGGCTCAGGGTTCATGGCGTTCAGGGTCTCCGTCAGGCGCAAAGGCGCGTGGTTTGGTGCCGGAGGCCGCTTTGACGGCACCGGCGGCATTTCCATGCTCAGAGCCGACGTTGGCAGCGCATCAAAAGAAGTCGTGCTCAGGCCCGATACTGAAGCTGTTGGAATGGTCAATTGCTGCCCCAACCGAAGCGTATAGTTCGCATCCAAACCGTTGGCGGTGGCGAGAATATCCAGCTTTACGCCGTACTTCTTGGCAATGCGGTAGGCCGTTTCGCCGCGCTGCACCGTATGGAAGCGCGCGCTGGCTGTCGCTGAAGGGATGGAAACGGCAACCGATGCCACGGAGGTGCCGACGTTGGTCAACCCCTCGTCAAAGCTGCGTAAAGGAATGAAGAGGGTCTGCCCCGTTACAATCCGCCCACCATCACCTAGGGCGTTGCGCTGGATCAGTGTCCGCTGACCGACCCGAAAGCGCTTGGCGATGCCATAAAGACTATCGCCTTTCTGTACAACATAAGTCCCGTCACTGCCGAGCAGCCCCTTGGCTGTCTTATGGGGCGGGTAGACTGTATTCCAGTCACCGGTTGATGCCTGGTAGCTCTGTGCACCTGCAAAAGGCGCAACGACAAGGGTGCCGCCAGTAACAGCAGCAATCGAAAGAACAGCACCAACGCCGCTCACGATGTATTTCCGAACTGCAGCCAGTTTCGATGTGCGTGAAACCAGCCTCGATACGTTGCCCATATGGACCCTTAAAATCTGGGTCATTCCTGCCGCCTCAATCCCGTGTGCTATGCTTTTGTTTGTAAATGCATTTTTTTATACGTCGCCGAGGCATGAAATGACCTCGACGAAACCGAGGGAGTGCAAGTACTACACCGAATCAGAGTGTAGAATCAACTTCAGGCGATTCTATTGACGCAGATTCGTGAGATATTTCCGTGGTTTGCGTGCTTTTTTTCGACGGGAGTCCTTGAATCATTGGGACAAATCGGACTTCGTTCAATCTTTCTTCAAATAGGCCCGCTTCGGAACTGGTATATCGCATAAGGAATTGAGAGCCATTTTCGAGCTCCAAAGGCATGACCAAACGCCCCCCGACAGCCAGCTGATTCAGCAGAGCATTGGGTACGGTTCGCGGCGCGGCTGTCAAAATGATCGCATCGAAGGGGGCTAAGTCGGGTAATCCTAGAAATCCATCCCCAATATGCACTGAGATATTAGTGCAATCTAACTGTCTTAGGCGCTCTTCGGCGGTTTTGGCGAGGTCAGTGTGCCTTTCAATCGAGTGAACCTGCCCAAACAGCTTAGCCAATATCGCTGCCTGATAGCCGCAGCCAGTCCCGATTTCGAGCACCGTTTTGTCTGGCGATGGCTCCAGCAGTTGGGTCATGAGAGCCACGATATAGGGCTGGGAAATTGTCTGGCCGGATCCGATGGGCAAGGTCACGTCATCATAGGCACGATCCACCATCGAACCGATGACAAAGCGTTCACGCGGAACTTCGTCCAACATGGCGCGCAAAACGTCCGTATTGGTGATCCCCCTGACCCGCAATTGCATGCCAAGGGTCATTTTGGCCTGACCCAGCGGACCACTCAGCAGGTCGTGGTTTTCCAGCTCAGGTTCCAGCACCGCAGTACTTTGGTCCTCACGCGGACCAAAGCCAAACAGGCGGCGCAACCAGCCCGCCAAGCCGATCAGGCTCCGTTCATGCGCTCGATGAGGTCGAGCTGAGTGCCAACGGACTCCAGAAAGTCAGTGTGGTCACACTTGAACCGCAGCGGCGTAACCGAAATTCTTCCACCGACAACGGCAGCGACGTCGGAAACCGGGTTCCCCGGACGATCATCCCGCGTGTGACCAAAGATGTAGAATGGTCCTTCTTCATCCTTGCCCGCTGTCAGGCCCACTTTTTCAATGCGGAAGCCCTGCGGCACCACGAGGAGGGAGTCATTGTCGTCTTTGAGGCGGATGGGGAAATTGACGGACAGCGGAATGTTGTCCGGAACCGATACCTGCATCACTTTCTCAAACACGCTTTCGATGTGTGCTTCGGTTACTGTCCAGTCCATCTCACCATTGGTGATATGCTGGGAAAACGCGATGCCGCGGATGCCATGCATCGCCGCTTCCATGACGATCCCGCACGTGCCGGAGTAGCCGATATCCGCGCCGGTGTTACCCCCGTGGTTGACGCCTGACAGCACCAGATCAGGCAGCCGATCCGAAAAGAAATGCTGCAGGCCCACCATAAAGGTGTCCACAGGCGTCCCGGTAACAGCTGCACGCTTGTCGCCAAAATCCACAATCCGCAGTGGCGTGCGCAAGGTGATGCCACGCGAGCGCGCCGACTGGTGGGTTGCGGGTGCGATAACCCACACGTCATCGCTGTACTTCCGCGCCACGCTTTCCAGCAGCCGCAACCCGTCAGCGTCGATGCCATCATCGTTTGTTACGAGGATCCGCTTGCCTTTCAGCTGCGCAGCAACATCCGGGTTTAATCTCTCGTACTCGTCTATTTTCATGCCTGAATGACTTTCACACCGCCCATGTATGGCTGCAGTGGCTCCGGCACAGCAATCGAGCCATCAGCTTGCTGGTAATTTTCCATAACAGCGATCAAGGTTCGACCGACGGCCAGACCGGAACCGTTCAGCGAGTGCAGGAACTGGGTCTGCTTATCGCCCTTGGCCTTGCACCGCGCCTTCATGCGACGAGCCTGGAAATCCAGAGTGTTGGAACAGGACGAAATCTCACGATACGCACCCTGCCCCGGCAGCCAGACTTCGAGATCGTAGGTTTTGGCTGCGGAGAACCCGAGGTCACCCGTACAGAGGGTTACGGTCCGGTACGGCAGGTTGAGCGCCTCAAGCACGGCTTCGGCACAGCCGCGCATACGCTCCAGCTCATCCCAAGAGGTCTCAGGCGCGCAAATCGTCACCATCTCGACCTTATTGAACTGATGCTGGCGGATCATGCCGCGGGTGTCGCGACCGGCGGAACCAGCCTCGGACCGGAAACACGGGGAATAGGCCACCATGCGCATGGGCAGGTCTTCGGTGTCCGTGATCTTGTTCGCCACAACGTTCGTCAGCGGCACTTCGGAGGTAGGGATCAGGTAGTGGTCCGAATTGGTCTTGTAGAGGTCTTCCTCAAACTTCGGCAGCTGGCCGGTGCCATAGAGCGCTTCGCCGTGAACCAAATACGGCACCTGCGTTTCGGTCAGGCCGTTTTCCTCGATCTGGAAATTCAGCATGTACTGCGCCAAAGCCCGCTCCAGACGAGCCAACTGGCCGCGCAGAATCACAAAGCGAGAGCCGGACATGTCGGCGGCGGTTTCGAAGTCCATCATGCCGAGGTTTTCGCCGAGTTCGAAGTGCTGCTTGGCTTCAAAACCCAACTCAACGGGGGTTCCCCATTTCTTCACTTCTTCATTGTCGTCTTCGTCAGCACCATCGGGCACCGAGTCATCCGGACGGTTTGGCAGACCCGCAAGCAACTGGTGCAACTTGCCCTCAGCGATGGCTTCGGCTTCTTCCAAAGCAGTCATCTTGTCTTTGAGTTCCGCGACTTCCGCCTTCAAGGCGTCGGCACGGGCGGTGTCTTTGTCCTTCATTGCAGCGCCGATTTCCTTGGACGCAGCATTCCGGCGGGCCTGCAGTTCTCCCAACTGGGTTTGAGAAGATCGACGCGATTCGTCCATCTCAAGAACTTGAGATGACAGAGACTCCAAACCACGCCGCTTCAACGCAGCATCAAACCAGGCTGGATTTTCTCGGATCGCACGTAGATCGTACATCGCTCTTCCCTTCCGTTAACAAGGAGCGGTTATTGAGGCTCCGAGTATAGAAGGCAAATCAAGAAAGCGCTTTGATTTTTCCGCGTAGCTCGATGGGCTTAAGCGCCCAGCTTGCGCAGGATATCACGAGAGATGATATGCCGCTGGATTTCAGAGGTACCGTCCCAGATCCGCTCAACCCTCGCATCCCGCCAGAATCGTTCAATCGGTAGATCACTCATCAAACCCATGCCGCCAAAGATCGAAATCGCTTCATCAGTAACCCGCGCGAGCATTTCCGAGGCGTAGAGCTTGGCCGAAGCGATCTCGCGATTGGCTTCCAGCCCCTGATCCAGTCGCCATGCACCCGCCAGCGTCAGCCATTCCGCTGCATCAATCTCGGTAATCATGTCGGCAAGTTTAAAGGATACGCCCTGGAACTTGCCGATGGGCTGACCGAACTGGTGGCGTTCAGCGGACCACTGCGTCGCATGATCGAACACCCGCCGCGCCCGACCCACGCAAAAGGCAGCAACCGTGAGGCGCGTG
>JBMTIF010000169.1:0-5584 GCA_049437045.1 Alphaproteobacteria bacterium
TAAGATCCCTGCAATCAGGTAAAAGGGCGTCTTCATCAGGATGGGCCAACCGTCCGGGATAAGCGACAAGGCCGTCATCGCCGCCCAGATGTAAACAGGAAGGCCAATCAGGATGACCAGTATGAGTATGATTGTTCTCCAGCGCATGGGAGTGAAATAGCCTTGAGCGACGCCGGTGCCAAGTTGCCATCTCAAGAAGCTGCTATCGCGCAGTGGTGTGCGGACCGTGGTTTTAAGGTTTCCGTGCAGGGCCGGGTAGGTGACGGGGCTTTGAATGCCCATTGGTTACTGCAAGACGAAGAGCGCGACCGACTGTTGATTTTTCGTCAGCGAGGCGAGGGACACTGGCTCCAACGCGGCTTTGTGGGCGAGGCGCTGGCCCAAACCCGGGCGCGAAAGGCGGGGGTCAAGGTTCCAGCAGTACACTATGCCGACCGCCGTGGCATGCTAATGGATTTTACAAACGGTTCAGCTGACCGTGAAACCGTCATAGCCCTCGCACAGGGTTCGCCGGGGTTTCAGGCTGACGTGGTTGAGCAGCTTACCTGTCTGCACAGTGAAACCAACTTCCGCTTCAGGGGTGAAGACGCCTCTAGCTGGCTGAAAATGGCAATTGCGGACTACTGCCTCGCCAATACGCCTTGGTTCAGCAAACTACAAAACCCCGACAAAGCCGAAGCTATGATGGCCGGGGTTCACGAGCTTGGGTTCGAAGCACTTTGCCTGTGTCACGGCGATTTCCGTACTGGCAATCTGCTGGTGGAAGATGGCTCACTGTCAGGACTGCTGGATTGGGAATTCGCGGGTTATCGACCGATTGAAGCAGACGTTGGCTGGATGCTGTCGTCACCGTGGCGCTATTCCCAACCAAAGCTGGAAGCCAGTGGGCTAATGGCTAAAACCGCTTTGCTTGAGGCCTTGAGAATGGATGACACCCAGCGATTGAGAGGCTGGGAAGCACTGGCGCTCATCCGCTGGTGTGTGATCGCATGTTTGCAGGACGAGCGGCAGGGAATGCCGCCCGGCACAAACGCGGATGAAGCGGCGTTGTTTGCTGAAGCGCTAGACCTTGTAAAGCGCTAGGACGTTTCTTCGTCTGATTCCATGAGGTACTTGCCCATGGGAAGCAATGCGACCATCGACAAAATCATCACGCCAATCACGACGAACAGCTTGTATTGGCCGTAAGGCACCAGCATTTCTTCTGGCGGAATGTTCATCCCGTTCACGATAAAGCGCAAACCTTCATTCGCCGCCGCGCCAAGCAGGAAAATCACGATGTAGCGCCACGCCATGCTGTTCCAGACGGCATCAGGCATCTCGGTGGGCATCCGCTCACCCAGCAACAATTTGAACAGATTGCGACCCGCCAGCATAAATCCGGTAAAGACCGCTGCCAGACCAACCCACATGATCGTTGGCTTGATCATGACGAAGTTTGGGTTTCCCGTGACAAGCGACAGAACACCCATCGGGATCAGAACCAGAGCAGAAACCAAAGGCAGCCAGGGCACTTTCTTTTCCGCCATCCAAAGCCACGTGACGGAAATAATCGTCATCACCAGTAAAGCCATAAGCGCCAAGGCCTGACCGTTGCCGAAATCCGTCTCGACGCCCTTAAGTAGACGTCCCAAAACAACCCAGATGATGATGGGTCCAAGTTCGAGGGCGAATTTCAGTGTTGGGTTCATCGTTGACTGGCTTTCGTCTGGCGAGGGTGATAATTGCTGAGCCGCATAATTACGAATTGCGGTGAGAAGGATCAAGATAAATGCAGTCAGATGTGAGGCGCATCCATGGAAGCGACGGGGTCTCTCTACATTTATGGGTTTGGTCTCCCGATACTATATTGGAAGCCAAAGGCGTCATTCAACTGCTGCACGGGCAGGGTGAGTACTCAGGACGCTACGAGCACCTGGCCCACTATCTGACGGACCGTGGGTTCATCGTCTACGCCAACGATCACCGCGGGCACGGCCTGACCGTCTTTGACGCGCCAGAAGACGTGCGCGAGGAACATGCAATTCCGGGCCATATGGCTGATGTTGACGGGTGGAACAAGTGTTTGGGCGACTTGAGGATCATCCGGGATGTCATTCGATCTGAGCATCCAAAGCTGCCGCTAACACTGTTGGGACACTCGCTGGGTTCGTTCATGGTGCAGGATCTGCTGATTGAAGACAGTTCACTATGGGATGCTGCTGTTTTGTTGGGCTCTGCGGGAGGCCCCCTGACCGCACAGCAGCGCGCAATGGAGATCGTGGTGCGCCTTCAGTACCTGTTCAAAGGCAAGCGCGGCCAGGCGACATGGACCGATAAGTTGGTGATGGAAGCCTTCGCCAAGGAAATTGGCATGGAAAAATACCGCGCTGAGTGGCTGAGCCATGATCCGGAAGTGGTTTTGGCGGCGGAAAACGATCCTATGATGAACGTGATCGCCTCGGCCCAGCACTGGATGGATCTTGCCAAGGCAATCAAAAGCCGTGCCCGGCCAGAAAATATTGCC
This sequence comes from Alphaproteobacteria bacterium, assembly GCA_049437045.1. Taxonomy (GTDB): domain Bacteria; phylum Pseudomonadota; class Alphaproteobacteria; order UBA7985; family UBA7985; genus UBA7985. The sequence goes on from JBMTIF010000169.1 coordinate 2,507, forward strand.
AAGGTCCGCCCGGACATTCCGGTATGGATTGCATCGGGCCGGGAAGATCCTTTGGGGCAGCAAGGCGTTGCTGTTGAGGCTTTGGGAGAAGCGTACCGGAATGCAGGCCTGACTGACGTAACGGTCAAACTCTATGACGGCATGCGGCACGAGCTCCACAACGAGATCATTCGTGACCAATTCTTTGCTGATCTACACGGTTGGCTTGCAGAAAAGGCCGCCGCTTAAGTCTGCCTCAGACTGGCTGGGCAGGAATGCGATTCGGCGTTGTTGGCAAAAACAGCATTTGCCCTTAATCTATAGGGCAATTCCATGACTCTAGAGATAGTGAGATCCGATGGCGCGCGTCACCGTTGAAGACTGCATCGAAGAAATTCCAAACCGCTTTGAGTTGGTCATCCTTGCCGCTCAGCGTGCCCGTCAGCTTTCTGGCGGTATGAACCCTGAAGTTGCTCGGGACAATGACAAGAACTCTGTCATTGCGCTGCGTGAACTCGCTGGTCAGCGCATTGATCAGGATGACGTGCGCGAAGCCTATGTCCGTACGCTGCAGCGCTACGTCGAGGTAGAAGAGCTGACCGAGTTGCCAGACTTCTCGGCGCAGCGTCGTCAGCAACAGCCAACGAACCCCATGTTGCAGGACTTTTCGCCTTTTGGCGGTCGTCCGGCCTCTTCGCCTGTTCTCGACGGGGGCATGCGATTTGAGAACGTGGTAATCGAGGAGGACTAGCCGCTACTGTGCCTGTCCCCCTTGCCGAATTCGGCGAAACGCCGCAGTGCCTTGGACCGGCTACCAGGGCACAGCTGCTCAGTCGGGTGCAGCTAGCGCACCCTGACTTCGATACTTCTGTTGTTGCAGCCGCCTACGACTACGCAGAAACCATGCACGAGCCTCAGCGCCGTGCATCAGGCGACCCTTACTTTATTCATCCTGTTCGTGTTGCACTGTACCTAGCGGAAAAGAAGCTGGACCCGGCGACGATCGCAACTGCGCTGCTGCATGACGTTGTTGAGGATACGGGGGCGACCAACAAAGATATCTGCAAGATGTTCGGCCCTGTGGTGGGCGAGCTTGTAGAAGGCGTCACAAAGCTTACCCACCTCGAAGTCACGAGCAATGAGGTCAAGCAGGCCGAAAACTTCCGCAAATTGCTGCTCGCCCTGTCCAGAGACATTCGGGTGCTGCTGGTTAAGTTGTCGGACCGTCTGGATAACATGCGAACGCTTCACTTCATCAAGAAGCCTGAGAAGCGCGCTCGTATCGCGACGGAGACCTTGGAAATCTACGCCCCACTCGCTGGTCGTATCGGGATGGTGGATTTGCAGGAAGAGCTCGAAGACCTTGCCTTCACCCATTTGATGCCCGAAGCACGCGAGTCCATCATGCACCGTACGGAGTTCCTGCGGGAGCAGGGGGATGCACTCACCGTCGACATCATTCGGCAGCTGCGAGAAGACGTCAGTGACGTTGGGCTGGAGAACGTTGAGATCAACGGTAGGATCAAAACACCTTATTCGATCTGGAAGAAGATGCAGACCAAGGACCTCGACCTTGGACAGCTCTCCGACATCGTTGCATTTCGGGTGATCGTGCCGACGCTGGGCGATTGCTACGCGGCTTTGGGTGCTTTGCACGCCAAATACTCGCACCGCATGGGCCGCTACAAGGACTATATCTCAACGCCCAAGCCCAATGGGTATCAGTCAATCCACACAGTTGTCATTGGACCCGAGAACCAATCCATTGAGGTACAAATCCGGAATCAGGATATGCACCGCCGCGCCGAACTCGGTCTGGCCGCGCACTGGGCCTACAAGGACGGCACAGTCTCAGCCGATTTGGCCTCCGGGGATAACTATAACTGGGTCAAGCAGCTCATCGACCTTCTTGAGCATTCTGAAGACCCACAAGAGTTCCTCGATAATACCAAGATCGACCTTTTCCAGAATCAGGTATTCTGTTTCACGCCTCGTGGACACCTGATCTCCTTGCCTGGGGACGCAACAGTTGTCGATTTTGCCTACGCCGTGCACTCCGACGTGGGCAACACCTGTGTCGGGGCGCGGATTAACGGCAAAATTCGGCCACTGCATACGGTTCTGCGGAACGGAGATCAGGTTGATATCCTGCGATCCAAGAACGCAGCACCCAACCCCGAATGGTTGAATATCGTGGTGTCTGCCAAGGCACGCGCGTCTATCCGTCGTTACATCAGAAATGCAGAGCGTGATCAGCACGTCGCTTTGGGCCGTCAGATTCTTACGCGGGCCTATCGAATGAACGAGGTTGAGGCCAAGGAAAAGGCGCTGGACGATATTGCGTCGAAATGGCGACTGGAAACGGGTGAAGACGTTCTCGCGCAGGTCGGCGCTGGGATCATCCCGGCAGGCGACGTGGTGCGCACCTTGTTCCCCGGCTTGGCGCGCGAAAACAGTGCGCGGACCAAGGATCAACGGGTTCTTGATCGCCTAAAGGCCGGTGAAACCATTGAACGGGGCCAAGCGGATCCAACCAAAGTTGAACTCAAGGGTTTGATCAAGGGCATGGCCGTGCACTTTGCCCGTTGTTGCCATCCACTCCCGGGCGAGCGGATCGTTGGTATCGTAGCAACGGGGAAGGGGATTACGATCCACACCATTGACTGCGACAACCTTGTGAACTTCTACGATCAGCCCGAGCGCTGGCTGGAAGTGGGTTGGGAAACCAGCACAGAAACACCGCACGTTGGGCGCTTGCGCGTCATCCTGAGCAATGAGCCCGGCGCTTTGGGCACGCTTACGACACTGATTGGCCGAACAGGTGGGAACATCCTGAATTTCAAGTTCCTCAATCGCCAGCCAGATTTTTTTGAAACTCTTGTCGACGTCGAAGTCGGCGATCTGCGCCAGCTCAATGTCATCATCGCAACGTTGCGATCTGCGCCCTCTATCGAAAGCGTGGAGCGGCAGCGCGGGTAGAGCGGCGCGCGCATCGACGCCGCTCATTATCTGCTTTTACTGAGCCCAGCTTGGCAGTGGCAGGCCGTCTTTGTGACCGCATCTGCCAGTCGTATCGCCCGAAACGGTGTACTCGAGCTG
>JBMTIF010000170.1:0-5577 GCA_049437045.1 Alphaproteobacteria bacterium
CCTCTCTTTTTTCTTAACCAACAATGTCAAAGAACAATCCCGACAGCGAAAGCCGCCCCTTCGTCTCTCTCACCTAGTGTGGGAAACGTCGTTGGCGACCCGTTCTGTCAGGAACGAAGTGGTATCTAGACCCTGCCCCTCGGTGGCGCAAGTGAAAACTTCAAAAAAACCCTTATGCGCCCCATCATGCCTGCCCTGCATGGCTTAGCCAGAATAACATTCTAAAAGAGACCTAAATCTGTCAATTCACGACGCAACGCATGCGGAAACTCGTCATCGAGGGGATTCGCACCTCCAAAAAAGCGATTCTCGTCTTTCGGTGCGGCTTTTGGTTCCAAATAGCGCCATCCCTGGAAGGGTCGATGAAAACAAATTTCCACAGGAATCACCTCTGCACGCAAGTCAATGTGCCACGCAGGCGTACCATCCTGTTTCGTTCCTTCCCGGAAATCGATGATTTCCTGACGGCAACACAGGCGCCGGTCAATGATCCAATAGAGCGATCCACCATCCAGGATCGATTCCCACTTCTGCGGACGCGTCCGTGTCGTGATGTAGATGAAGTCTTCGCCCGTCTTCGGATGGTCCGGTTCAGCGCGGCGCTCGTTGCTCGCCATCAGCTGTTCGATGGTCGATATTCCGACGCAAAGCTTTTTCATGTGCATGCTCATGGTCGAAAACTACTGCTCGCCCTGCTATGGGACAAAGCCCCGCGACGATTTTTCTTGTGGGTAAGCGTCCACTCACCAGCGGAAGGCCGCCCAATGCCATTGCATCTTGAGACCAAGAGACTCATGCTCCGCGAATGGCGGGAAGGAGACTTCGACGCTTATCATGCCATGAACTCGGATCCGCTTGTGCGCGAGTTCTATCCCGGTCTGCAGTCGATGGAGAAGTCACGAGACTTCATGCGGCGGGCGGCGGAGCAGGACCTTCGGAATGGATATTTCTTCCAACCCGTCATTGAAAAGGAAAGCGGCGACTTCGTCGGCGATCTGGGGCTGGCAAGAATTGAGTTTGATGCACCTTTTACTGGCGGTACGGAAATCGGCTGGATGCTGCAACGGCAGTATTGGGGGCGTGGCTACGCCGTAGAAATGGCCCGAGCCCTGTTAGACCATGCTTTCCATCATCTGAAATTGCCCGAAGTCGTGGCCTTTACGGTGCCGATCAACAAACGATCACGTCGCGTCATGGAAAAACTGGGGATGCAGCATGATCCTGAAGGTGGTTTTGAGCATCCAGCAGTCCCGGCAGGACACGCCTATCGCCCCCATGTGCTCTACCGGATTGGAGCGCCAAACGTCTAGCTGGTCTTGTTGCCGAAAAGCTTTTCCTGCGCCGTGTCCACCTTGGCAAAATTCTGGCGCTTTTCACGGAACAGCGCCATGCCGCGCTGAACGGCAGGACGCTCAGCCAGTTCATCAAGCCAACGGGAGACGTTCGGAAAGTCGTTTATGTCCTGCTTTTGTCCTTCCCACAGCGACATCCAGCCATAGCAGGCCATGTCAGCAATCGAGTAGTTATCGCCCGCGATGTAGGCGTTCCTGGCAAGCTGTCGATCTGCAACGCCGTAAAGACGCGCGCTTTCGTTGATGTAGCGGGTTTGCGCGTACGGAATTTGCTCTGGCGCATATTTTACGAAGTGGTGATTCTGCCCCAGCATAGGACCGACGCCGCCCATCTGCCACATGAGCCACTGATTTATTTCTGTGCGCGTCCGGAAATCAGAACCGTAAAACTTGCCCGTTTTCTCTGCGAGATAAATCAGGATCGCACCGCTCTCAAAGACCGAGATTGGTTCGTCGCTTGGACCATCATGGTCGACGATGGCTGGAATTCGATTGTTGGGTGAAATGGCAAGAAACTCTGGCTCATGCTGCTCACCCTTACCAATGTTGACCGTATGAGCCTTGTACTCCAGACCGCACTCTTCGAGCATAATGTGGATTTTCCAGCCATTGGGTGTCGGCCACGTGTAGAGATCGATCATCTGCAGTATCCATGCTTGAGTTGCCGCCACACTAGAAACGAGAAGGCGCAGCGGCGAAAGGTTTAACTAAAGGCGAGTGCCCGAAAATCGTTCACGTTTGTGCCAGTAGGCCCAGTGATAAAGGCGTCATCGAGGGCTTCAAACAGGCTGTGGGCGTCGTTGTTGTCGAGAAAGGCATCAGGATCCAGCCCTTGGGCTCTGGCGCGCTGCCATGATGTTCCATCACAGAAGGCCCCGGCATTGGGAGCATTACCGTCCTGTCCATCGGTATCCGCCGCCAGAAACTGCCACCCGGGCACACCATCCAGCGCTTGCGCCAGACGCGCGGCGAACTGGACATTTCGACCACCACGACCCTGCCCCTTCACCACGACATCAACCTCACCCCCCATAAGCCAAACTTGCGGGCGACCCTGAGGTCTGCGTCGCACACGTTCAGCCAGCATCAGAGCATTGTCGTCGGCCAGACCAACCTGACTATCGGCTGTAATCGTAGCGTCATGCCCTCTAGCGATCAGGGCGGCTTTAGCAGCCTCCAGCGATTGGGGGCCCGAAGCGATGATTGTATAGCGGCTGGCCAGATCAGTGGTGGATTGCCGCTGGTTAATCCAGGCTTTGATCTCAGCCGTGCCACCGCCAAATTTTTCCAGCAGTTCCAGCGCTTCCTTCGGTTCCGTCGGATTGGCGACAGTCGGACCGGAACCGATGGCGATGGGATCGTCACCAACAACATCGGAAATCGCCAAAGTTTGCAGGCTGCCCGGACAGGCCTTGGCTGCGCCACCTCCCAATAACGGCGACAGCACTCTGCGAACCGTGTTCAGGGCATGAATGTCCGCGCCACCATTTAGCAAAGCTTTAGTCGCTTGCTTGAGCTGATCCGGCTTTGGTCCTTCTTCTGTTGCGAGCAGTAAACTGGAAGCGCCGCCAGAGAGCAGAAACAGGACGGGAGCATTTGCAGGCACAGACCGCAATTCCGCGAGCAGGGCTGAAGCAGACACCGCACCCTCCGCGTCCGGATAGGGATGCGCGGCGGTTTTCAGCGTCAGGGAGTGCAGCGACGCGACTGAACCGTGCGGTGCAACAACCATCCCGCTCAACTCTCCACCCCAAAGGGCTTCGACCGCCTCGGACATGGGAACAGCAGCCTTGCCAACAGCAAAGACGTACGCCGTTCCAGCCGGCCGATCGGGGAGATTTTTGGCCATGATCTTCTGCGGATGGGCCGCATCAACGGCCGCCCAGAATGCATGCTCAAGGTCTGATTTCATCATGAGCACTCGTAAAATAAACAGCCAAGGAGGTCGCCGTAGCCCCAAATCAGCGTACCGGGCAGAGAGATCACGCCGGCAATAATCGACGCTCGATCCTGCACGCGCGCGCGGCAAACATCGAAAAGGTTATCCAACTCTGCCTGATCTTCGGCGGAGTGGTGTTTCTCGATTTCTGCCTGCACGCGCGGATTGAGGCGGCCAAAGCGTTGAATATGAGCAAGGCCAAAGATAGTAATCAGCGAGCCACTGCGCTGGAACCAAGTGAAGTCCTGCTGAACAAAGGAGTTCAGCAGGCTCAGACTGCCAATGATAAGAGACAGGACAATAAATGCGTAGCTATAGCGATGGGCTTCGAGCCGCTGCTGCTCGTGTTTCGTCAGTCGAAGGTGACGGCGCGGTGAAGAAACGGGGCGCGTCGCTGCCATAGTGCCTAATCGATTTGAGCAGTGACTTCGATTTCGACCTTCATATCATCGTTAAGAAGACCGCAAACCACCATTGTCGCAGCCGGACGGATATCGGCAAAATACGATCCCACCAGCTTGAAGACCTCCTCGCCGTAGCTCTGGTCGGTCACGTAATAGTGCGCGCGCACGACCTGCTCCAGCGAAGCTCCAGCGTCCGCCAGCGCTTTCTTGATCGTTTCCATGCAGTTCCGAGCCTGCTCAGTCACGTCCTCAGGAAGGGTCATAGTCTCGTAGTCGTAGCCCGTCGTCCCGGCGACATAGACCATGTTGCCCACTCGCACAGCGCGGGAGTAGCCAGCGACTTTTTCAAAAGGTGAACCGGTCGAAATCAGCTTGCGTTCAGACATTCTTTACCACTCCTAGCCGAGTTTCTGGTTGATGAGTTTGTTGACGACGCCCGGGTTCGCCTGACCACCAGTCGCTTTCATGACCTGCCCGACAAACCAGCCTTTGAGCTTTGGGTTTTCCTTGGCTTTCTCGACCTGCGCCGGGTTGGCAGCAATAATTTCGTCGAGGGCTGCTTCGATTGCGCCTTCATCGGAAATCTGCTTGAGCCCCTGTTCTTCAATGATCGCATCGGCGGATTTGCCGGTTTCGAACATGGTCGCAAAGACGTCTTTGGCTGTGCGTCCGGAAATCGTGTCACTGGCGATGGCTTCGATCAGACCGCCGAGTGCGTCTGCGGACACCGGCGAATTCGCCAGTTCCACTCCCGCCTTGTTCAGCGCACCGAAAAGCTCACCCATGACCCAATTGGCCGCAAGCTTGGCATCGCGGCCCTTTGCAACTGTCTCGAAGAAATCGCCGGTTTCCTTCTCAGCGACCAACACACCAGCGTCATAGGTCGACAGGCCATAGTCAGCTTCAAACCGTGCGCGTTTTTCGTCTGGCAGTTCAGGCAAATCAGCGGCGATTGCATCCACAAACGCCTGATCGAGCTGCAGCGGCAGGAGGTCCGGATCAGGGAAATAGCGGTAATCGTGCGCTTCTTCCTTGGAACGCATGGAACGGGTTTCGCCCTTGGTTGGATCGTACAGGCGGGTTTCCTGAACCACCTCACCGCCGCTTTCCAGCAGCTCAACCTGACGACGCGCCTCGTACTCTACGGCTTGGCGGATAAAGCGGACGGAGTTCACGTTCTTGGTCTCTGTCCGCGTACCCAGTTCGCTCGAACCAACTGGACGGACAGACACATTCACGTCTGCCCGCATCGATCCCTGCTCCATATTACCGTCTCAGGTACCGAGATAGCGCAGGATTGAGCGCAACTTCGTCATGTAGGCCGATGCTTCGTCCCCGCCACGCAAATCGGGCTTGGAGACAATTTCCATCAGCGCAACACCGGTGCGGTTCAGGTCGATAAAGGAACGGTGCGGATCCTGATCGTGGATCGACTTGCCGGCATCTTGCTCCAAGTGGATGCGCTCAATCCCGATAACGCGGCTCTCACCATCTTCGAGGTCGATGGTCAGCTCACCTTCACCCACGATTGGATGGTACAGCTGGCTGATCTGGTAGCCTTGGGGCAGATCCGCGTAGAAGTAGTTCTTCCGATCAAACACGCTGTACAGGTTGATCTGGGCTTTGATGCCGAGACCAGAACGCACGGCTTGCCGCACGCATTCCTCATTCAGAACAGGCAGCATGCCGGGAAGCGCAGCATCAACGAGCGCAACGTTATGGTTTGGCGCCTTGCCGAAAGTTGTTGAAGCGCCGGAAAACAGCTTGGATTCAGAAAGCACCTGCGCATGGACTTCCATGCCGATGACGATTTCCCATTCGCCGGTTTGGCCTTTGATGGTCTGTGCCATGGAATTCTTCTCCCTTAAGCCATCAACTGGGG
>JBMTIF010000171.1:0-5463 GCA_049437045.1 Alphaproteobacteria bacterium
CGGCAACCCTTTCCTTTTTCCCGCTCGAAGGCCCGGCGCTGGTTGCTGCCGACACGCTCGATGCGACTACGTTGGTGCAGGGCTTTGACGGCGGTTCAATCGGCAACACGCACTTTGTCGCCATTCCCTTCAACTCCAGCGTTTCTGCGGCTGGGCGGGTCTTTGCGAACTTCCTCATGACCCCAGAAGCACAAATCCGTAAGCAAAGCCTCGAAGCGTGGGGCGATGCGACGGTGCTGGATGAAAGTAAACTCACAACGGACCAGCAAAACGCCTTGCTCAAGGCTACCAATGGTCTGTCGGTTTCCGTCGGTCCCGTCCTGCCTGAACCACACCCGTCCTGGACCGACGCACTTGAGGCGGCTTGGACCCAGCGGTACGGCTCCTGAGTTCTCCAAGACCGCTTCGCACGTTTCTCCCGGCGGTTCCGCTGCTGGGACTGGTGACGCTTCCTGCGATCTTGGCTGCGCCGCTTTTGCTGCTTCTCAGCGGTGGAGCGGCGCTGGTCGAGGGGTTTGCAGTCCCCGGATATTGGAAATCAGTGGCCATTGCCCTGATCTCAGCAAGCCTTGGCACTGGATTGGCCGTGCTCATGGCTCTGGCGCTGTTGGCCGGATATGCGGGGCAAGGCGGACGATGGCTGCGTCTGACCATGCCGCCCCTCCTCGCCACACCACATGCAGCCATGGCCGTCGGATTGGCCTTTCTGGTGGCACCATCGGGGTGGATTTTGCGGCTGATTTCACCATGGATGACAGGCTTGGACCGCCCGCCGCTGTTCAGCCTCAGCCAAGACCCCTGGGGGTTATCACTGGCGGTTGGACTGGCATTCAAAGAACTGCCGTTCCTTGTCCTGTTAGCGCTCAGCGCGAGCCGTCGAGAAAGCCTTGAACCGGTGTTCCGGGCCGCGCTATCGCTTGGCTACAGCCCACACACGGCCTTTTTGAAGGTCGTATTGCCCCAACTGGCGCGCGTCATGGCTTTACCGATTGCCATCGCATTTATCTACGGCGTTTCAGCGGTGGATATGGCCAGTGTTCTGGGCCCGACCACACCCGCGCCACTTTCGGTCCTAGCACTGGCGAAGCTGTCCGATCCAAGCCCGGAAGGCTGGCGTTTGGGGCTGGCTTTGAGCCTGCATCTGGCAGCTTACACAGCCGCAGCCTTGCTGATTTTTGCAATGCTTGGCTTAAGCCTTCGAGACGCGGCACGGCGGTGGTCAAGCACGGGTCAGCGGAACAGCATCGCGGGTGTAGGACTGAGCCTATTTGGCGTCATGGGGCGTCTGGCTGTGTTGGTGTCGCTGCTGGCTTTGGCCGGTTTGGTCCTCTGGGCCTTTGCCCAGCGCTGGCGATTTCCAGCTGCGTGGCCACAGAAATGGACAGGGCTGGACTGGGTGTGGGCGCGGGGTGTCTGGTCTGCGGAAAGCCTCAACACCCTATGGCTGGCTTTGGCTTCCTCGCTGATTGGCTTGGGGCTCGCGCTTATGTTTCTGTTGGTTGAGCGCCGGGTCAGACCCTTGGCTCTGACCGGATTTGGCTGGACCGGGTTCGCCATCGCGCCTTTGCTGATTCCGCAGATGACGTTGATCCCTGCGCTGCTGCTGCTTGATCTGACCGTGTTGCAGCTTTCACCGTGGCTGCTGGCGCTATGGGGGCATGTGCTGTTTACCGCGGCTTATGCCTATTTGAGCCTGCGCGGCCCGCTGTTGAGCCTTGATCCGAGATACCGTCAGGCCGCGCTGGCACTGGGGCGACCGGGATGGCAAGCTCTCGTGCGCGTTGAGCTGCCTATCCTGCTAAGGCCAATAATGGCCAGCCTTGCCATCGCGCTTTCAGTCAGTGTTGCCGCTTATCTGCCAACCCTCACACTGGGACAGGGCCGGATTGAAACCTTCACCATCGAAGCCGTAGCCGCAGCAACAGGCGGCAGCCGTCGCACAGCCGCGCAATTTGCCTTGGCACAATCATTCTGGGCTTTGCTATTCTTCTTCGGGGCACTGGCCGTTCCAGATGCCCTGTTCCGCAACCGGCGAGGACTGACTGCCCATGTCGCTTGAGCTGATCAATCTTGAAGCCAAGGTCGATGGCTTGACGCTGTTTGAAGGTCTCAGCGCAACCATCGCAGAGGGTGAAACCGTCGCCGTGATGGGGCCAAGCGGGTCGGGGAAAACCACCCTGCTCAACATCATCGCAGGCTTTGCAAGTCCGCCAATCCGCTGGAGCGGAGACCTGCGCCTTGATGGTCAGGCGATAAGCAACCAGCCCCCTGAGCGGCGGCGGCTGGGCCTGGTGTTTCAAACGCCCTTGCTGTTTCCACACCTGAGCGTGGGACAAAACCTGAGCTTTGGCATTCCCGGAGATATCAGGGGGAAAAATCGAAAAGACAGGATAGACGACGCCCTTTCCAACGCAGGGCTCGCAGGCTTTGCAGACCGGGATCCGCACAGCCTGTCTGGCGGTCAGCGCGCGCGGGTCAGCTTGCTGCGGACCTTGCTCAGCCAGCCAAAAGCCCTGTTGCTGGACGAACCCTTTTCGTCGCTGGACGAGGCCACAAAGGACGACGTGCGCGCTTTCACGGCTGTGCAAATTGCAGCCTGCAAACTGCCGACAATTCTGGTGACTCATGATCCCCGCGATGCCGACTCACTGTCCGCACGCACGTTGACCCTGCCCAGCAACGAGGCGTCCACAAGACTCCCTTTACCTACGTCAGCAAAATAGGCAAAAAGCACGGATGTACGAAGCCACCACCCGCAATATCCGTGTTGTCGCCGAGCCGTTCTTTGTGGACAGCGAATCCCGGCCCGACGAGCATCATTTCTTCTGGGCTTACCGCATTCAGCTGGAAAACCACGGCGATGAGCCGGTGCAGCTGGTGTCTCGGTATTGGCACATCACCGACGCGCGCGGAAACATCGAGGAAGTGCGCGGCCCGGGGGTCGTGGGAGATCAGCCGGTGATCGCACCCGGGGAGTCATTCAGCTACGAAAGCGGCTGTCCCCTGTCGACGCCAAGCGGGATCATGCGCGGGCATTACAACTTCCGCCTGACCAGTGACGAAAACAAGTTCATGGTGGCGATCCCGGCGTTCTCTTTGGACAGCGAATACGAGCACAGCTCAGTCAACTGATCAGTCGTCCAGTTCCAGCAGGTCGCGCAGAGCTTCTTCGTCGTAAGCTTCGACCACAGCGCGGCAAATCTCATAGCCAAAACCACGTCGAGCCAGCGCCGCCATGTCCTTGTCCCGGCGTGCCTCGCGTTTGACCGGATCAGGGTTGAAGACACCCAAGCGCCGTCGCCGGGCGAACTCGAACCCAGCCGCACGGTCCATCGCCCTCCGGTCCTCGCCGTGACCCAGCTCATCTGAAGCAGCCTTGATGGCTTCATCCAGCACATCGCCCCGAATGCCCTTGCCGATCAGCGTTTGAGCAATGGCGCGAGAGGACTTGCCGGACCGATGCAGGGATACGGCCCGGGTTTGGGCAAAGGCTGCATCATCAATAAAGCCAAGCCGCTTCATATCCTCGATCAGCGCATCAACCCACTGCGGCACGTCCGGGTCGAGTTCGTGAATGGTCGCTGACTTGCGGATGCGTCGCTTGAGCACCGACCGAAGGGATGATTCCGTCGCGGCATAGCGGTCCAGATAATGCAAGGCGACACGACGAAGATAGTCCGGCGTGATCTTCTTTGGCTTGCGCGGTTGACGCCGCTTGTTGCGCGGTGATGGATCCCGCGGCGCATCGTCCCGCGACTCCGACGCATAGTCGGGGTCCATATCTGCAAAGGGGTCACTGCTTGACAAAGGACAGCTGCTCGGCACAACGTTGAAAAGATTGGTTTCTCCCGCTGTTTGCGCAGCGGGTTTTTCTTTTTTACCGCCCCAAACAAGGTTCTGAAAGCCCAAGACCCATGCCCGAAGGCTCCATCGCTCCCTCTCCCCACATCGCGCCGACTTATGCCCGTGCGCCCATCGCCTTCGAACGCGGCGAAGGCTGCTTTCTGATCAGCACGGACGGTCAGCGATATCTCGACTTTGGTTCGGGCATCGCGGTTAACGCTTTGGGTCACTCGCATCCCGTGCTGGTGGAGGCCTTGCAGGATCAGGCAGCGAAGCTGTGGCACACCTCAAACCTCTATGAAATTCCACACCAGCGTGACTTGGCCGAACGGCTGACGTCCAACACCTTTGCTGACCTGGTGTTTTTCGCCAACTCAGGCGCGGAAGCGCTGGAGGGCTGCATTAAGGCTGCGCGCCGCTACCATCACCTTAAAGGCAATCCGCAGAAATACCGCATCATCGGAGCCAACAGCGCCTTTCACGGCCGCACGCTGGCGACGATTTCCGCCGGAAACAACGCCAAGCATCTCGAAGGTTTTGGCCCACGGGTCGATGGCTTTGACCACGTCGCCTACAACAACCTCAATGAGCTGCGCGCAGCCATCACTGAAGAAACCGCCGCGGTACTGGTTGAACCCATCCAGGGTGAAGGCGGTATTGCGCCAGCGGACCTGAGCTACCTCAAGGCCTTGCGAGAGACCTGCGACGAATACGGGATTCTGCTGATTTATGATGAAGTGCAGTGTGGTGTGGGCCGGACAGGACGTCTGTTCGCGCACCAGTGGGCCGATGGGGCAGCCGACCCTGACCTGATGGCCGTGGCCAAGGGGATTGGCGGGGGCTTCCCGCTGGGGTGCTTCATGGGCACGACTGAAGCCATGTCAGGGATCAGCGCGGGGATGCACGGCACCACGTACGGCGGCAATCCGCTGGCCTCTCGGATCGGGTGCGCCGTGCTTGACGTGATGTTGGAACCGGGCTTCATGGACCGTGTCTATGCGGCGTCAAACCGGCTTTGGGACAAGATGGGTGAGGTTGTTGAAGCAAACCCTCATGTCTATCAGCTCCGGCGCGGTGCAGGCCTGATGCAGGGCGTGATGATCGCCGAGCCGCACACCTGCGGTGACATCGTGGCGCGCTTGCGAGATGACCATCAACTGCTGACCGTGCCAGCCGGTCAGAACGTCATCCGACTGCTGCCGCCGCTGATCGTCTCTGATGCTGAAATCGATCAGGCTGTTGAAGCTTTTCGCGCCGTGGGCGCAGCGATGAAGCATTAACCAGCGCTCTATCACCCTCCCAAAACACACCAAGAAGACTTCAGACAGGGACCAGACCATGACCCGTCATTTCCTCGACCTCAAAGACGTTTCCGCCGAAGATTTGCGGACCATCCTCGACGGCGCAAAATCCATCAAGGCCGCGCGCCTCGCCGGGTCGGAGAAGCGACCACTGACGGGAAAAACCCTCGCCATGATCTTCGAGAAGCCCTCCACGCGAACCCGGGTTTCCTTTGAATGCGCGATCAAGCAGCTGGGCGGTGACGCCATCGTGCTGAACGCCAGCGACATGCAGATTGGGCGCGGGGAGAGTGTGTTCGACACGGCAAAGGTTCTCTCG
>JBMTIF010000172.1:0-5461 GCA_049437045.1 Alphaproteobacteria bacterium
AAGTCAGCTTGGGGATGGACTGGTAACCGCCCTCATTAATCGCGCGGGCACCGTAAGACAGACGCTTGCCGCCTTCGAGCATTGGCCGGATCTTCGGGTGCTGCTTGAAACGCTGGAATTCATCGAACGGGCTCAAGTGCGGGTTCTTGTAATCCAGAGCAACCACGTAGCCGACGTAGGCCTGATTGTTGTCGAGATGATAGACGAAGGAACCACCCCAGGTGTTCCAGTCCATCGGCCAGCCGGCAGAGTGAAGGATCGAACCTTCCTTGTGCTTTTCCGGGTCCAGCTCCCACAGCTCCTTGAAGCCAATGCCGTACTTTTGCGGGCTGGAATCTTCGGCCAGACCGAAGTGAGAAATCAGCTGCTTGGAAAGCGAACCGCGAACGCCTTCGGCAAAAAGGGTGTATTTGGCGTGCAGCTCCATCCCCGGCTCGAAACCGGCCTTCTGCTCACCATCGCGACCCAGACCCATAACGCCCGTCGCAACGCCCTTAACCGAGCCGTCATCGTGATAGAGGACTTCCGAAGCCGGGAAGCCAGGGAAAATCTCAATGCCCATGCCCTCGGCCTGCTCAGCCAGCCAACGGCAGACATTGCCCAGCGAGATAATGTAGTTGCCGTGGTTATGAACCTGCTGCGGCATCGCCCAGATCGGCATGGAGATTCCGTTGACCTCGGTCAGCACCATGAACGTCTCGTCCGTCACCGGAACATTCAGCGGCGCGCCGCGGTCTTTCCAGTCCGGGAACAGCTCGTTCATGGCGCGCGGCTCCATCACAGCGCCGGAGAGAATGTGAGCGCCGACCTCAGAGCCCTTCTCGAGCACGACAATCGCCAGCTCCTCTCCTTTTTCCTGCGCCAGTTGCTGCAGCCGGATTGCCGCAGAAAGTCCCGAAGGACCGCCGCCTACAATGACGACGTCTACTTCCATCGCTTCGCGTTCCATGACCTTTATCTCCCAAGTCATAGGGGACTTCGAAAGCGACTCTCCACACCCACACAGGTGCGACCCGTGAGCTTTGGGGCTTGAGCCAGCGCGAAATCCCTTCCACATTCAAAAGAACTCTTGTGGGCGGACCATAGCCAAACGGTCTGCACGCGCAACGCAAACAACCAGCATGCGACTTCTATTCATGTCAGAAACGCACAACACGACTGTCTATGACCCGGCCCTGTGGGCTGAGGCTGTCGCTTGGCAGCAGGAATGCGGCGTTTTCGACCTTTTGGCCGAGCAGCCGGTTGATGCCTTTGCTGCCAAAACATCCGCGAAAGCCGCACCGCAGTCCGCGATTCGGACAGAAACGGCTGCGAAGACTCAACCCGTCACAGCCCAAAGGGCGACCCCCAAACCGCTGCCCAAACCGCCCATCAAACCTGCTGCGAACCAGCATGCGCGCCGCGGTCTCGAAGCGGTTGCCGATATCGCAGAAGCGGAAAAACTGGCGGCCGCCTGCTCAACGGTCGAGGAACTCTACAAGGCGGTCGAAGACTTCGAAGGCTGCCTGCTCAAAGAAACTGCAAGCCATACCGTCTTCGGCGACGGACCTATCGACAGCGACATCATGATTATCGGTGAAGCCCCCGGCGCAGACGAGGACCGGCAGGGCAAACCGTTCGTGGGTCGCTCGGGTCAGATGCTGGACAATATGCTCTCTTATATCGGGCTGAGCCGGGAAGAACATTTCCGTATCACCAACATCGTTTTCTGGCGGCCACCGGGAAACCGAAAGCCGAATGCCGGCGAAGTCGCGCTCTGCTGGCCTTTTTCGCGGCGTCATATCGAACTTGTGCAGCCAAAAGTGATCCTTGCTGTTGGCGGGCTGTCTGCCCAAACGCTGATCGACCCCAATCTGCGGATCACGCGTGAGCGCGGCAAGTGGCGGTCGCTGGAAGTGGCTGGAACCGGCGTACCCGTGCTGCCAACCCTGCACCCGGCTTATCTGCTGCGCCAGCCCGTGAACAAACGGGAAGCCTGGACTGATCTGCTGCTGCTGAACCAATTCCTAGATGAAGAGCGGAACGCTGAATGATGAATGACGCCATTCCAGCCCGAATTGATGAGTCCCGGCCTTTTCTTGCCGTCAATATTGCCGTTCTGACTGTGTCTGATACGCGCACACTGGAAACCGACAAGAGCGGCGATGCGCTCGTCGCCCTGATCGAAGCCGATGGTCATCGCGCCGCTGATCGACTCATTCTCAAGGATGACGCCAACGCCATAGCCGCACAATTGCAAGTCTGGATCAGCGACCCGAGCATTGATTGCATCATCACAACCGGGGGCACCGGGGTCACAGGCCGCGATGTGACGCCGGAAGCCTTCGACCGGGTTCTGGAAAAGAAAATCGACGGTTTTGGCGAAATGTTTCGCTGGCTAAGCTTTCAGACGATTGGCACCTCGGCCCTTCAATCTCGAGCTGTGGGCGGGGTGTCATCGGGCACCTATATATTTGCTCTGCCCGGGTCGACGGGCGCTGTTAAGGACGGTTGGACAAAAATTCTCCGCTTTCAGCTGGATAATCGTCATCGGCCTTGTAACCTCGTGGAACTGATGCCGCGGTTGCAGGAAGTCTGAAAGAGTACGCTTGAGGGTTCATGGCACTCACTGAAACCCAACTCGACTACATCGCGACCAGCGTTGAAGGCTTGGGCCTGAACGCTGAACCCTTGCGGCCGCTTCGATTGCGCAGCCTGAGCCATGAGCACGTCCGCGTTTCGAACTTCGGGGTGGTGCGCATGCCCATAACCCTGCCCAGTGATCAGCATTGGAGCGATTGGGCGAATTTTCAGGCGGAGGCTTATGGCACGCTGAGCCGGTTAAACCTCGCCCCCCGGTTCTATGCGTCGCTGAACTCCTGCCCGGCTCTCCCGCTCGGCGGGGCGCTGGTTGAGTTTATCCAGGGCCGTTTGCCGCGCCTGCCCAAGGACTACGCCGCCCTTGCCCGGTTTCTCGCAAAAATGCACCAGATGCCGATCCCACCGGCCGAAATGCGCGGCCTGCCTTATCACAGCGAACCGCTGCTGGCCGTAATGCAGGAGGTTTTTGATCAGGCTCTGTACCTGAACGAAGCCCCTATCGCAGAAGGGACCCGCAAGATCCTTGAAGCGGAGCTGATGTGGCTGGACGGTTTTGCGCAATCGGGCTGGGTGCGTCTGGGGGCACCGCCTATGGGACTGACACTGGGTCGCGCCCATCCGGGTGACTTTATGATTCGCGAAGATGGAGAAGCAGTCCTGCTGGACGTGGAAAATGTCCATTACGGCCTGTGCATCCTCGACGTCGCAGCGCTCTCGATCTATCCGGCTACGGTCTGGGATATGGGCGTCAAAGGCGAATTGGCTGAAGTCGACGTTGTCGAATTCAACCGTCTTTACCTCGACGCGCTGCCAAAAGCCTACCGAACCCACTTCGCCCCGTGGCTTCAGGTTGCCCGACGGATCGCAACGCTGCGGCTGCTGACCTGGTGCTGCATGTGGCTGGTCCGGCATCGGCGGCCGGGTGATCCCTGGGCCGCGGACAAGCGACCACCGGGTATCAATACCCACATGCTCAATCAGGCCCAACACTTTGTATCCGAACCGGTGGTCAGCGCCCTTCGCTCTGAGTGGATGCGGCGCGATGGGCTTTGCGCTCAGATTGCCAAGCTGTGAAAGACTTGTTTCGCACCGAGATCGTCGCAGGAATCGACGAAGTCGGTCGGGGGCCACTGGCGGGGCCAGTGGTTACCGCTGCGGTTATCCTGCCCGAGGCAATAAAAGGACTGGCTGACTCCAAAGCACTCAGTGAAAAACGCCGCGAAGCGCTGTTTCCAGTCATCATGGAGCAGGCTCTGGTGGGGATTGGTGCGGCATCCGTGCGCGAGATCGACCATCTCAATATTCTACAGGCAACCATGCTGGCCATGCGCCGTGCTGTTGAACGCCTGCCAAAAACACCGACACTGGCCATGGTCGACGGGAACCAGAACCCCGGCCTCGGGATCCGCACTGAGTTGGTGATTAAAGGTGATTCCAAGATACCTGAGATTTCAGCCGCCTCGATAGTCGCCAAGGTCATTCGCGACCGTCTGATGCGCAAGCTGGCCCAGCGACACCCTTTCTATGGATGGGAGAGCAATGTGGGCTATGGCGCGAAACAGCATCGCGACGCCATGAAGGCCCAAGGAGTGACAGCGCACCATCGCCGCAGCTTTGCTCCACTCCGCCACTGGCTGGAAGATGAGACTTTTGTCGCATAAAGAAATGCATAGCAAGAACACAAAAAGAACAGATTTTGCTATTGCGCCTTTGGTGACACACCTTTCAAGGATTTGGTTTAAGAAGCATATATAGGTTACTGTTTTTACTGAATATTTGTTGACAGAATCGTGAGCGCAAAACATTGTGCGCCTATGATTTCAGCTCATAATATTTCTAATCAAATTATTAACGGAGACTGCCTCGATGTGCTGGCGAAATTGCCGTCAGCCAGCGTGGACATGGTCTTTGCAGATCCGCCCTACAACCTGCAGCTCAAGTCGGAACTTCACCGTCCTGACCACAGCCGCGTTGATGGCGTCGACGACGCGTGGGACCGCTTTGACAGTTTCCGTGCCTATGATGAATTTACCGAAGCTTGGTTGAGCCACGCGCGCCGCGTGCTGAAGCCAACCGGAACGCTTTGGGTCATCGGCACCTATCACAACGTGTTTCGCATGGGCGCGAAGATTCAGGATCTGGGTTTCTGGATTTTGAACGATGTCGTCTGGCGCAAAACGAACCCCATGCCGAATTTCCGCGGCACTCGGTTCCAGAACGCGCACGAAACCTTGATCTGGGCCGCGCATGACGAAGGCGCGAAGTACCAGTTCAACTACGAAGCCCTGAAAGCTTCGAATGATGACCTTCAGATGCGCTCGGACTGGCTGTTCCCGATTTGCCAGGGTGGCGAGCGCCTAAAGGATGATGAAGGTAAGAAAGCGCATCCGACGCAAAAGCCGGAAGCCCTTCTTCACCGTGTAATTTCAGCTGCGACCAAAGCTGGTGATCTTATTTTGGATCCGTTCTTCGGCACAGGCACCACTGGTGCTGTTGCCAAGAAGCTTGGCCGCAACTTTGTCGGGATTGAACGGGACGAAGCCTACGTGGCTGTCGCTCAGGATCGTATTTCAAAGATCTCAGAGCCCGATTCAGTCGTCATTTCCGACCTTCCCAGCAAGCGCGAAGCACCGCGTATCCCGTTTGGCCAGCTCCTTGAGTTGGGCATGCTGGAACCGGGCGTCGAACTGTTGGGACCCGGGCGTAAATTTAAAGCGCGGGTAGCCGCTGATGGAACCGTTATGGCCGACATCCATCGGGGCAGCATTCATAAGGTAGGCGCGGCCCTGCAAAAAGCGCCCTCCTGTAACGGCTGGACATTCTGGCATGTGGAAGAGGACGGCAAACTTTTGCCGATCGACACCTTGCGTCAGAAGATTCG
>JBMTIF010000173.1:0-5456 GCA_049437045.1 Alphaproteobacteria bacterium
CTTCGGTGTTACGCCAGAACTGGTAGTAATCGAAGTCGTTCAGCCGATCCTGATTGAGCCAGACTGCGCCGCCCGCTGATTTGCCCATCTTTTGCCCTGACGCCGTGGCCAGCAATGGCACGGTCAGTCCAAACAGCTCTGAACCGTCGATCCGGCGACCCAGCTCGATCCCCTGTACGATATTCCCCCACTGGTCTGAGCCGCCCATTTGCAGTGCAACGTCATGTCGGCGAGAGAGTTCCAGAAAGTCATATCCCTGAATAATCATGTAGTTGAATTCGAGGAATGAAAGGTTTTGCTCGTTATCCAGACGGCGCTTAACGAAGTCCATTTTGGTCATGGCGTTGACCGAGAAGTGGCGACCAACCTCACGCAGGAAGTCGATGTACTTCAGACCTTCGAGCCAATCAGCATTGTTGGCCATGATCGCGCCAGTCGCTGTTTGGTCGTAGCTCAGAAACTTCGCGAAGATGCCCCGTATCCCAGCCATATTGGCCGCGATGATTTCATCGGTCAGCAGCGGACGCGCTTCGTTCTTGTCCGACGGGTCACCGATTTTCGTGGTGCCGCCGCCCATGAGGGTGAGAGGGCGATTACCGGTTCGCTGGAACAGGCGGAGCATCATGATGTTCATCAGATGCCCCACGTGCAGCGAGTCCGCTGTACAGTCATAGCCGATGTAAGCCGTCACCGGACCTTCTGCAAATTTCGCATCCAGACCTTCAACGTCGGTGCACTGATGCAGATACCCACGGGCAAAGGCTTCTTTCAGAAAGGGAGACTTTGCATGAGCCAGAGCGTTTTCAGTAGCCATCGATTTGCTTTCAGTCGCTAAGTTGGGAACGATACAGGGTGGTTGAGTGGCTTACTCGGCATCCATCGCGTCGAGGATTTCGTCGAAATCCAACTCGACCTCTTCTTCTTCAATATCGTCTTCAACGATATCGTCCTCTTCAGGTGGGAGAAGCTGCGGGGCGGCGTCGATGTAGGCGCGAATTGACTGCTCCAACTCTTTTTCCTTGCCCGTAAAGAAGTGGTTTGCGCCTTCGATGATGTTGTAGTCGATTTCAATCCCGCGCTGTGCACGCAGTTTTTCCACCAGCTTGTAGACCTGATCCTGCGGGACAAAATCGTCTTGGTTGCCCTGAATGAACAGACCTGAATTTGGGCAAGGCGCCAGAAAGGTGAAGTCGTAAAGGTTCGCTGGCGGCGAAACGGAGATAAAGGCGTTGATCTCTGGACGACGCATGAGCAGCTGCATGCCGATCCAGGCACCGAAGTCGTAACCAGCGACCCAGCAACCGCGCGCATTAGGGCGGTGGGTCTGGAGCCAATCGAGCGCCGTAGCGGCATCCGACAGTTCCCCTTCACCCCGGTCATATTCGCCTTCCGACGCGCCGACACCGCGAGAATTGTAACGCAGCACGTTGAAGCCAGCGTTCAAAAAGGTGTGGAACATCAGGAACGTTACGGTGTTATCCATCGTGCCGTTGTGCTGGGGGTGCGGATGCAGGATCAGGGCGAGCGGCGCAGTTTCGTCAGCGTGGCCTTCATAGCGCGCTTCGATTCGACCTTCTGGTCCCGGGATAATCAGCTTGGGCATGGAGAACTCTCATTAACAGTGCCGAAAATAGAATCAGGCATTTAGAGGAAATGAGAACGAGATAGAAGACCGCGGATAGGTGGGTTGCTTAATCCGCTGAGGTGTCACTGCTGCTGAAGACAGTTTGGCTGATGAGATCGACGAGGTTCACAGCATCACTGGTGTCTTCAATGTAGTGCTGTGCGCTCATCATCGTCGTGGAGCCGCCGGGCACCAATTCGATGAAATTTCCGCCGAGTAAGGAGCCGAAGCTGATTTTTGCTGCCGTATCGTCGGGTAGAGAAATATCGGGGTTCAGGCGGATTTCGACGATGGCATCGTAAAACGGTGGTTCGAGAGTAGATCGCACCACTCGCCCGATCGGTACTCCGGACATCTTGACCGTCGAGCCGGGGTCTACGCCATCTGCGTTGCCAAAAACGGCATAGATGACCAATCCATCAGCGCCACCACTCGCCGGTCTGCCGTTGAGCAGCATGCCGCCAAAGAATATCGCGGTGCAAACAACGACAGCACCAAGGATGATTTCCAGCGAGCGGTTGGTTTGGTTCATTGCTGGCTTGCCCCTTGGCCCAATTTAGCGCGGGGTCCAGGCTTCATAGTCACCGGTGGTCGATGCGCGCTCTTCTCCCGAACGCATGTCGCCTTGTGGGACATAAGCTTCTGGCGTGCCGGTCAGATTGCGCTGGTGCTCTTTCTGCCAGTCGTATTTCTTGAGTTCATGCTCGCTGGGTGGGGTATCCAAAGTGTGGTTCATCCAGCCCTGCCATTCAGGTGGAACCCGGCTAGCTTCTTTTTCGTTCTTGTAGATGACCCAGCGACGTTCGCGCAGCAGGGAGCCGATCATGGGCTTGCCACGACGCTCCTTATAATAGCGATTTCCTTCCGCGTCGGTACCAACCAGCGTGCCGTTGAAAAAGGTGTGAAGGCGCGTTGCCAAGGAGGACATTTGCGTTTCCCGAGTCGAAGTTGAATGGGTGAATTTCGGGTGAAATTTAGTCCCGTAGAGGTAAAAAGACCACCCCCTTGATGGATTCGCATAATGTTGGAAATTCTGCGGCTAAATTGTGTGCGTCACTTTGAAACATTCGTCACCTATGACTCGACGCAGTCACATAATGCATAAATAAGCAACCTTCAAAAACGCATAATGACACGTGTCCCAAACACAACATCTAGTGTTTCAGAGTCATTTTAGACCCAAATGTTGATTTTTGCTGTGGATAATCTCTGCTGATTATGAGAGAAAGGACGTGCGCGTCTAATGCATTTGGGATTTGACGGGGCTTGAGAGCGAATAAGGAATCGTGCTTTATTTTGTTCTCGTTGCGTTCTGAGTTGCGGGACGATCATTGGAGATGTCCACCGCGCGTGGGAGTTTTCCACGCAATTCTGAGCAGAACCCGAAGGCAAGCGTTTTCTAGCGCTAGACGGACGCGCCCGGAGACCGCATAAGCCGCGTCCCTTCTGAAGTCGGAATCGGCCAGAAGGGTGGGACTTCACTCGCAAGAGTGATGAACGGGAAACTGAAGGACTGCTCGGACAGAGCCAAAACCGATTTTCTTCGGAACGGTGGTCGAGTGCTTGGAAATTTATTGGGCAAAGATCGGCGGGGTTGATCGGCGCTCAAGGCATAGAGCTGCATTTGGGGCGGCTTTTTGCTCAATAACAATAAAAGGGGTTGGGTAACCAATGCGTATAGAACGTCGCTTCACGGCTGATACAAAGTCAGCCTATGGCAGTCTTCAGTTCCGGCAGACATCGTCGGAAATTCGGAACCCAGATGGCTCGGTAGTGTTTTCGGCACCGGACATTTCGGTTCCCGAGGGGTTCAGCCAGGTAGCGAGCGACATTCTCGCACAAAAATACTTTCGCAAGGCGGGTGTACCTGCACGCTTGAAGCGCGTTGAAGAAAGCAGTGTCCCTTCTTTCCTTTGGCGCTCCGTTCCTGATGAAGAAGCGCTGGCTGAATTGCCAGAGGACGAGCGCTATGTTGGTGAGACTGACGCGCGTCAGGTTTTTGACCGTCTGGCCGGTACTTGGGCATACTGGGCATGGAAAGGTGCATACTTCGATACAGAAGACGACGCCCAAGCTTACTTCGACGAAATGCGCTACATGCTGGCGACGCAGATGGCGGCGCCGAATTCCCCGCAGTGGTTTAACACCGGCCTACACTGGGCCTATGGTATCGATGGCCCAAGTCAGGGTCACTACTATGTCGACTACGAAACGGGTCGTCTGACCAAGTCGAAAACGGCTTATGAACACCCCCAGCCGCACGCGTGCTTTATCCAGTCCGTGGCCGATGATCTGGTTAATGATGGTGGCATCATGGACCTTTGGGTGCGTGAGGCGCGCCTTTTCAAGTATGGCTCCGGTACGGGTTCTAACTTCTCAGCTCTGCGTGGCGAAGGCGAATCGCTGGGCGGCGGCGGAAAGTCGTCCGGCCTCATGTCCTTCCTGCGGATTGGTGACCGGGCAGCTGGCGCAATCAAGTCCGGTGGTACGACCCGTCGTGCTGCGAAGATGGTCACGGTAGACGCAGACCACCCGGACATTGAAAATTACATCAGCTGGAAATGGATCGAAGAGCAAAAGGTAGCAAGCCTGGTTGCCGGGTCCAAAAACCTGAACAAGAACATGAAGGCCATTATGGCCGCGTGTCAGAACGGCCTGGCAGAAGAACCGCTGGACCCAAAATCCAATCCAGAGCTGAAAAAGGCGATCCGTGAAGCGCGTCGCGCTTTGGTGCCGGATAACTACATCTACCGCGTTATCGAAATGGCGCGGCAAGGTTTCACAGAAATCGAAATCCCGACCTACAACACGGATTGGGACAGTGATGCCTACCTGACCGTTGCGGGCCAGAACTCCAACAACTCCGTACGTGTTACCAACGAGTTCCTGGGCAAAGTCGAACGTGGCGAGAATTGGGAACTCAAGGCCCGGACCACGGGTCGGGTCATGAAGACGGTCGAGGCGGCTGATCTTTGGGATCAGATTTCCTTTGCTGCGTGGGCCTGTGCTGATCCGGGGCTGCAGTATGACAGCACCATTAATGAGTGGCACACCTGCCCTGAATCGGGCCGCATCAACGCGTCCAACCCATGTTCGGAATATATGTTCCTCGATGACACGGCATGTAACCTCGCGTCGTTGAACCTGATGAAGTTTGCTGGTGAAACAACGGGTTCGCTGGATATCGAAGGCTACGAGCACGCCTGTCGCCTTTGGACCCTGACGCTGGAAACTTCCGTTCTGATGGCTCAGTTCCCATCCAAGGAAATTGCCAAGCTGTCTTATGAATACCGGACGCTGGGCCTTGGCTTTGCAAATATCGGCGCGCTGCTCATGTCCATGGGGCTGGGCTATGATTCCGATGAAGGTCGCGCAATCTGCGGCGGTTTGTCGGCGCTGATGACCGGCATTTCTTACGAAACTTCGGCTGAAATCGCATCCGAGCGTGGCGCCTTCCCGGGGTATGCCAAGAACGCCGACTCGATGCTGCGGGTCATTCGCAACCACCGTCGTGCTGCTTATGGCGAGACGGAAGGCTATGAGGCTTTGACCATCCTGCCGGTGCCGTTGGTTGCCAAGGATTGCCCTGTGCCATCCCTGATCGATGCGTCCAAAGCTGCTTGGGATCGCGCGCTGGAAGGTGGCGAGAAGCATGGTTTCCGTAACGCGCAGACGACTGTGGTTGCGCCAACGGGCACCATTGGTCTGGTCATGGACTGTGACACCACCGGTATCGAGCCAGACTTTGCACTCGTAAAGTTCAAGAAGCTCGCCGGCGGCGGATACTTCAAGATCATCAACCAGACAGTTCCACTGGCCCTGGAAAACCTCG
>JBMTIF010000174.1:0-5452 GCA_049437045.1 Alphaproteobacteria bacterium
CATCGCAAAGATCACGGGGTCTGAAGCCAGTCGCATCCTGGGGGAAGCACGGGCGCAAGCGGCGCAGGTGGCCAATGCTGCCGTGGCGCAAGCAGCGGGATAAGGCACCTTGACTGCACTGCCTGAAACCACCGGACGGCTTGGCGACAACATCCTGTATTTCGGTCGTGCGTTGCGGAAAGCCGGGCTTAAAGTCAGCACGGCACAGGTCAACACCGCCATTGAAGCTATTTCTGCAGCGGGTTTCACGCGCCGGGACGACTTCTTTTACGCGCTCAGGGCTGCTTTGGTCACGCGGGCGGAGCAGTTGGAAGTCTTTGAGCAGGTCTTCCGCATGTTCTGGCGCGATCCGCAGTTTCTGGAGCACATGATGCGCTCCATGCTGCCTTTGCTCCAAACGATGGAAGAGGAAGAACCCAAAAAGCCCGAGGCCGCCGAACGTCGGGCTGCGGACGCGATCTGGAACCAGCAGTCCAGCCCACAGGCCCCGCCACAGCGCGAAGAACTGGAAGTCGACGCTGTCTTTTCGTGGTCCGAGACCGAAACATTGCGGGACAAGGACTTCGAGCAGATGAGCGGGGAGGAACAGGCGCAAGCTGTCAGCATGATCCGAAGCCTGAAGCTGCCGATTGAACCGCTGAAAACCCGTCGATTGAAGTCAGCGGTAAATGGTTCTCGCCCCGATGGTCGGGCGCTGTTCCGTCAAACCCTGCGCCGTGGCGGTGAGGTTGAGAAGCTGCCAATGATGTCAAAAGGCGAGCGACCGCCAAACCTTGTTGCGCTGTGTGATATTTCCGGGTCGATGACGACCTATTCGCGGATGATGATGCACTTTCTGCATGCGTTGACATGGGCGAGCCAGCGGCATTGGGGCAAGGTTCATGCCTTTACCTTTGGCACGAGGCTGACGAACATTACCCGGGCTTTGTCTCTGCGGGATGTCGATCTGGCCATGAATGCACTGGGGCAGGAGGCACCGGATTGGCAAGGCGGGACGCGGATTGGTGAGTCGCTGTATCGGTTCAATCGGCTTTGGTCGCGCCGGGTTCTGGGACAAGGCAGCGTGGTTCTGCTGATTTCCGATGGGCTGGAGCGGGGAGAGACCGAGCAACTCAGTACCGAAGCCGCACGGCTGGCGCGCTCTTGTCGGCGGCTGATCTGGCTCAACCCGCTCTTGCGCTTCGACGGGTTTCGGCCCGAAGCGGCTGGGGTCAAGGCTTTGCTACCGTTGGTCGACAGCCTGCACAGTTGTCATTCGCTGGACAGTCTGGAAGCATTGGGTTCGGCATTTCAGACGGACGGTCTGAAGCATCATATTAAATCGCGTTAAATGGTGTGAATTTCCTTGCCCTATGCGGAAACTGCATGAACTATATGCCCATGCGGTATTTCGTCAGATCGTCTAGGTGAGGAAACTCGTGAATAGTGTGCTTGTGATTGACGCTGTTCCGGGTGATGCCGGTTGTTTCAAGGTGGGAGGCCTTGGCACGACGCAGACACCTTTGCACGCGATACTACCGCCTGCATTTCCGCAAGTAACAGCTGTTTGGCGCCTGATCCGGGAAACGGAGCGGAGCAGGGCGCGACGAGCAGTATCGGAAGTTTCAGCTCAACACATTTTAGATGGGGGAGGTGCTCGCAGTCGGCTGACGATGTCGGTCACATAGCGCGAGCTGCTGGTCCCGTGAATGAGGAGGATAACGTGACCAACGTATCAATGACGGTAAACGGAAAAGCCGTTAGTCGAGAGGTTCCAGACGAGACTCTCTTGTCGGAGTTTCTGCGTGAACATCTGCGGATGACCGGGACGCACGTGGGCTGTGATACCAGCCAGTGCGGTGCCTGTGCCGTTCATGTGAACGGGAAAGCCATCAAGTCCTGTACCCAGCTTGCTGCTTCTTTGGAAGGGGCTGAGGTTACAACAATCGAAGGGCTGGCCAACGGCGAACTGCACCCAATGCAACAGGCATTCATCGATAATCATGGCCTGCAATGCGGGTTCTGTACGCCCGGCATGATCATGGCGTCGGTCGATATGGTGAACCGCTACAAGGCCGAAGGCAAAACACTGACTTCGGATGCCATTCGTCATGAGCTGGAAGGCAACATCTGCCGGTGTACCGGCTACCACAACATCGTGAAGGCTATCGAAGCCGGCGCGGCGAAAATGTAGAGCAAGGGAGGGTTTGTAAAATGAGCACAGGTATTGGTGCCCGCGTTACGCGGAAAGAAGACAAGCGCTTTGTCACGGGCAAAGGTCGCTACACAGACGACGTCAGAAACGAGAATCAGGCTTACGCAGCTTTCGTTCGCTCTCCGCACGCGCATGCAATCGTCAAGGGGATCGACACCAGCGAAGCCATGGCCATGGACGGTGTGATCGAAGTGCTGAATGGTCA
Source organism: Alphaproteobacteria bacterium (assembly GCA_049437045.1). Classification (GTDB taxonomy): domain Bacteria; phylum Pseudomonadota; class Alphaproteobacteria; order UBA7985; family UBA7985; genus UBA7985. The sequence continues at coordinate 2,400 of JBMTIF010000174.1, forward strand.
TCAGCTGACCGGTGATGGCATCGGTAACATCATCTGCGGCTGGGCGGTTTCGTCCAAAGATGGCTCGCCCATGAACATGGGTGCGTGGTCGGCATTGGCGACGGAGAAGGTGCGCTACGTTGGTGATGCGGTTGCGGTTGTTATCGCGGAAACACAGGCGCTGGCGCGATTGGCGGCTGAAGCGGTTGCGGTGGACTACGAAATTCTGCCCGCTGTAACCAGTGCGGAAAAGGCACTGAACGGCAATTCGCCTCAGATCCATGACAACGCGCCGAATAACATGATCTTTGACTGGGAAATCGGTGACGAGAGCGCAACGGATGCTGCGCTGGCCGGGGCGGCGCACATCACGGAAGTTGCGTTGACCAACAACCGGGTTTCGCCCAATCCAATGGAGCCGCGCTCTGCGGTAGCGAAGTACGATGAGGCGGAGGAGCACTACACGCTCTACACCACCAGCCAGAACCCGCACGTTGCGCGCTTGGTGCTGTCAGCCTTTTATCAGGTCGCACCAGAGAACAAGCTGCGTGTGATTGCGCCGGACGTGGGCGGCGGTTTTGGGGCCAAGATTTACATCTACCCCGAAGAGATCACCTGTCTCTGGGCATCCATGAAGACAAATCGTTCGGTCAAGTGGACCTCTGATCGCAGTGAAGCGTTCCTGACGGATGCTCATGGTCGTGACCACGTCTCAACTGCCAAGATGGGTTTTGACGCCAACGGCAAGATCGTTGGGTTGAAGGTCGATACGATCTCCAACTTTGGCGCTTACATGTCGCTGTTCTCCAGCGCGGTACCAACCTACCTGTACGCCACACTGCTGTCGGGTCAGTACAACATCTCCAACATCCACTGTAACGTGAGGGCAGCTTACACCAACACGGTGCCAGTCGATGCCTATCGCGGCGCAGGGCGGCCAGAGGCCTGTTACCTGATCGAGCGTGTCATGGAGACCGCAGCCCGGGAGATGGGTAAAGACCCAGCAGAATTGCGCCGGGCCAACTTCATCCAGTCCTTCCCGCACGAAACACCTGTGATCATGACCTATGATGCCGGTGACTTTGACGCGAACCTAGATCAGGCCATGAAGGCCGCGGACGTTGCCGGGTTCCCGGCGCGCAAGGCGGAAGCGGCGAGCCGTGGCAAGCTGCGCGGTCTGGGTTACTCGTCTTACATCGAGGCATGCGGTATTGCGCCTTCTGCAGCTGTCGGGTCGCTGGGTGCCGGTGTGGGTCTTTGGGAATCTGCAGAAGTGCGGGTTAACCCTGTGGGCACCATCGAAGTCCTAACCGGCTCGCATTCGCACGGGCAGGGCCACGAGACGACCTTTGCACAGATCGTTTCCGAGCGTTTCGACGTGCCGCTTGAGAGCGTTTCCATCGTCCATGGTGATACGGACAAGGTCCAGTTCGGTATGGGCACCTATGGCTCGCGTTCGGGTGCTGTTGGCATGTCGGCCATCGTCAAGGCGATGGATAAGGTCGAAGCCAAGGTCAAGAAAATCGCTGCGCACGTGCTCGAAGCCTCTGAAGACGACATCGTCATTGAGGGCGGTGAGGTCAAAGTGGCTGGCACGGACAAGGCTATGGGCTGGCACGAGGTCGGGCTTTCGGCCTACACCGCGCACAACCTGCCGCCAGACATGGAGCCTGGCTTGAAGGAAGGGGCGTTCTACGATCCTGCAAACTTCACCTTCCCGGCTGGAACCTACATCTGTGAGGTCGAGGTCGATCCGGAAACCGGTGTAACCGAGATCGTGCAGTTCACCGCGTCTGATGACTTTGGCACCATCATCAACCCGATGATTGTCGAAGGTCAGGTCCACGGCGGTCTGGCTCAAGGGATTGGGCAGGCCATGATGGAGCAGGTTGTCTACGATGATTCCGGCCAGATGCTGACGGGGTCTTACATGGACTACACCATGCCGCGCGCAGCGAACTTGCCGTTCTACTCCGTTCACCACGCAAGCACGGTTTGTCCAAGCAATCCGCTGGGCATCAAGGGCTGTGGTGAAGCCGGGGCCATCGGCTCTCCACCGGCGGTAATCAATGCGATTACCGACGCCATCGGCAATAACGATCTTGCCATGCCTGCGACCCCGCAGGCGGTTTGGTCAGCCATCCACGGCCACGCATAGGGAGGACTGAGCATGTACGCGACAAAATATCACCGCCCATCCAGTCTTGAAGCCGCCGCAGCAGCACTCTCGGGTGCTGGTGAGGGCAAGTTGCTCTCTGGCGGCCAAACCCTGCTGCCGACGATGAAGCAGCACTTGGCCTCTCCCAGCGATCTGATCGACGTTCGGGGGATCGATGGAATGACCGGAGTTTGCGTTGATGGCGATGTGATCGTCATCGGCGCCGCTACCACTCACGCCGAGGTTGCCAGCAACGCTGACGTCAATCGCCTCTGTCCCGCGCTGGCTTCGCTGGCGGGCGGCATTGGTGATCCCGCTGTGCGGCACATGGGGACCATTGGCGGCTCTGTGGCCAATAACGACCCCGCGGCTGACTATCCAGCTGGACTAACGGCTCTGGGTGCGACGGTCTCCACCAACAAGCGCGATATTGCTGCGGATGATTTCTTCACCGGCCTGTTCATGACAGCGCTGGAGGATGACGAGATCATCACGGCAGTGCGGATCCGGGCGACGTCCAAGGCGGCTTACATGAAATTCCGTCAGGCCGCTTCGCTCTACGCGCTGGTTGGCGTGTTTGTGGCGCAGGGTGCTTCGGGTGCTCGAGTGGCGGTGACCGGTGCAGGTGATGACGGTGTGTTCCGGCACGCTGGCATGGAAGCTGCGCTGAATGCAAACTGGAGCGCGGATGCACTGGATGCTGTGGAAGTATCATCGGACGGTCTGATGTCCGACATCCACGGCAGCGCTGCTTACCGTGCCAACATCATCAAGGTCATGGCTAAGCGCGCGGTTGACGCAAGTTAAGCCCGCCTTTGATCTTTGATCGTTTGAGAACGCCTCGGGCCTAGCGCTCGGGGCGTTTTTGCTGTCTGCTGAGGGCAATCTGACAGCCGGGAAACCCACGCCATGACTG
>JBMTIF010000175.1:0-5438 GCA_049437045.1 Alphaproteobacteria bacterium
ATCCCGCCCTGCTCTTGTTCTTTGGTCTTTGGTTCGTCCTCAGTGACCCCCGCCCTTTGCGTCGCTTGGCCCTGTCTTTGGCAGTGCTTGTTTTGGTGTTGTCTCCGCTGATTTATGTTGTGCGCGAGAGTCCTGCCTTTCAGAGAGCAGAGAGCTGGACTGGTCGTCTTCAGGCCGTAGGTATGGCTCTGAGTCAACCGGAACCGTTACTTGCTAGAGCGCGTTGGCTTGGGCGGGAAGGGTCGTATGATGCCCGGACAGCTCACCTACATCGACACCAAACGAGTGGAATTGGGCCGGGCACTGATTGCGCAGCCGCGCGTTTTGCTGCTGGATGAATGGCTGGCCGGGCTTAATCCAACGGAGCTCGAAGACGGTATCGAGCTTATCCGGTCCTTGCGCGATGAGTGCGAGGCCATTGTTATCGTCGAACACGTGATGGAGGCTATTCGATCCCTGTGTGACTCGTGTGTGGTCATGGCCTCAGGAGCGAAGATTGCCGAAGGAAGTGTTCAAGAGGTGCTCAGCGCACCACAGGTGATCGAAGCGTATTTGGGAGGCGACGATGATTGACGTCAAAAATCTCTCAGTCCGGTACGGAAAGCATCAGGCGTGCACGGAAGTTTCCTTGCATGTAAAGCCCGCTGAAATCGTTGTGATTCTTGGTGCTAATGGTGCCGGCAAATCCACCTTGCTCAAAGCCGTTGCTGGGGTCTGCGAGGGGGACGTCCACGGCACAGTCACACTCAATGGCACCGGACTGGTTGGAAAGCAGCCTAACGAAATCGTTGATATGGGCCTTGCGTTGGTCCCGGAAAACCGGGGGATTTTCGCCAATCTTCCGGTTATCGAAAACCTTCGACTGGGCGCCTATACGCAGCGTGCTCGAGACCACGAAGCGGCCAATCTGGCTTTGGTGCACGAACTCTTTCCCAAGCTCGATCAGCGTCGGAACCAGATCGTGCGCACCATGTCGGGCGGCGAGCAGCAAATGGTTGCCATTGGCCGCGCAATGATGAGCGCGCCGACCATTCTCATGCTTGATGAACCGTCCCTTGGCCTCTCTCCTATGCTGTCCAAAGACCTGTTCAGCCGCTTGAAATCCATTCGCGCCGCAGGGATCGGAATATTGCTGGTTGAGCAGAACGCCAAAGGCAGCTTGGCCATTGCTGACCGGGGCTATGTTCTGGAAAACGGGCGCATTACGCACGGCGCAAGCGCGGCTGAGCTCCGTGAAGACCCTTCGGTGCAACAAGCCTACCTCGGCGCAGCCAAAGGCAAGGGCGGGGACAGGGTGCCGCCCCCATCGGTTGCGGCCGCCGACGGGGCGGGGGATGCAGCACGCCCCCACGCACCCTTGCCTCGGGTACCGCGTCCCGGCACTGCAAATCCATCCGACATCGCGCGCGCAGCCATGAGCCAGTTCTCAGGCAACCGTTCGTCAACACCAAAACCGATGATACCAGCCGCAGCGCCGCCGCCACCGATGCCAGAGCCGGCACCAGCGCCTGCAGCGCCAAGGCCCATGCCGGCGGCTCAGCCGGTCGCCACCTCCAAGCCGCAGTCCGGCTCTGCACCTGCCATTGCCGATCTGGTCTCACAGGCCGAAGCGCGAATGCGCGCAAGCCGGCGCAGCGCTCTGCAGCCATCCAGCCGGCAGGCGGAGATGAAGGCTTCACCTCGCGCCTCAACCATGCCAACGCCGCCGCCCGCGCCGCCAGCTGCTTCAGCACCGGCCTCGGCGTCATCCAACAATAGTCGCCTACAGCAGATGCTCGCAGACATGGAACAGGCTGCCCATCGCGCTCAGGCGTATCGATCTTCTAAAAGGAAGGATGTTTAACCATGCTGAATATGTCCCAGGAAGGGCCGAACGTACGCGGCCTCTATATCAACGGGGAGTGGGTTGCTGCCGCTCGCAGCTTTGACAGCCTGAACCCATCCAGCCAGAATCTCTATGCCCGCATTCCCGATGGCAGCGCGACAGACGTGGCGGCCGCAGCGGCGGCGGCTCATGCAGCGTTCCCGGCATGGTCAACGCGCCCGTTTCACGAGCGTGCTCACATGCTGCTCAAGATCGCAGACGTGTGGGAACGCCGCAAAGACCAGTTCGTCAAAGCCGCGGTGAACGAAGGTGGCGGCTGGCTTGGCAAGGGTGCTTTTGAAGCGGGCTATGTCTCGGAAGTCTTCCGCTCTGCTGCTGCTCTTTGCTACCAGAACATCGGCGAAGTGCTGCCCAGCGAGCATGGCAAGTTCTCAACAGCGACCCGCTGGCCATTGGGCGTGGTGGGTGTGATTTCGCCATGGAACATGCCGGGCATCCTGACCTCGCGTGGTTTTGCGGCAGCTTTGGCGGTTGGTAACACCATCATCCTGAAGCCATCTGAAGACACGCCCTATTCGGGTGGTCTGTACTTTGCGGAAATCCTCGAAGAAGCCGGTGTCCCGCCGGGGGTATTCAATGTCATCACCTGCTCGCGTGAGTCCGTTGGGGCTGTGGGTGATGAGATGATCGAAAACCCGTTGGTCAAAGCCATTTCCTTTACCGGGTCGACAGCCGTTGGACGTCACATCGCGGCAAAGGCTGGCGCGCACCTGAAGAAGTGCTGTGTCGAGCTGGGCGGTAAGGATTCTATGATCGTCTTTGAGGATGCAAACCTCGACAAGGCCGCACGCGCTGCAAACTTCGGCAGCTTCATGCACCAGGGTCAGATTTGCATGTCGACAGAAAAACTGCTGGTCCACGAAAGTGTATACGAGAGCTTCATGGGCAAGTTCCTGCCGCGCGTTGCTCGTCTCAAAACTGGAACGACCACGGATGCAGAGAACATCATTGGACCGCTGATTAACAATCGTCAGGCCGTGCGCGTCAAAGGTCTGCTCGATGATGCTGTGGCCAAGGGTGCCAAGGTCGAAGTCGGCGGCAAGACCTGGGACAACTTTGTGGAACCAACCGTTTTGACCAACGTGAATGCCGATATGGATATCTGGAACGATGAGACCTTTGGCCCTGTAGTCATGGTTGTACCGATCCGCACTGAAGAAGAAGCAATCGCGCTGAATAATGACACCGACTACGGATTGACAGCAGCGATCTGGACCGACGACGAGGCGCGTGCGCTCGAAATCGCGGGACGGCTTGAGACCGGAATGGTGCATGTGAACTGTCAAAACGTGAACGACGAGCCACACGTACCGTTTGGCGGTGTCAAGGCAAGTGGCGTTGGCCGTTACGGGGGACGCTGGTCGCTCGATGCCTTTACCGAGTTGCGCTGGATCACGCTTGACCGTGGTGGTCGACATTTCCCGCCGGGCTTTTAATCGAGCGAATATTGGAGTTTTGGATCAATGACCTTCTTGAGCTGGATCATCATCGCCCTCGCAATCATTGTTGCGCTCGTGATTATTGTTGCGTGGTGGTACGAGCGCGCAACCAATGAAGTCAGTCTGGTAAAGACCGGCCTGGGCGGCCGTCAGGTGGTTATCGACGGTGGTACTATCGTCATCCCCATCTTTAACACCATCAGCCGCGTGAACATGCAGACGCTGCGGATTCCGGTCGTTCGAGCCGGTGCGCAGAGCCTCATCACCAAAGACAAGTTGCGCGTGGATGTTGGAACTGAATTCTACGTGTCGGTCTATCCAGATCGAGACGCCATCGCACGGGCTGTGCAGACCCTTGGCGATCGCACATTTAACGCCGATCAACTGGGGTCACTGTTGGAAGGGATGCTCGTGGACGCGCTGCGGTCTGTAGCGGCTCGTCTGCTCATGGATGAGCTTCACGAACATCGCAGTGAGTTCGTTGCAGAAGTGGCGAGAATGCTTACCGATCCACTTGCGCGCTATGGTCTCCAGGTCGATAGCGTCTCGCTGATTTCCTTCGACCAAACACCCTTTGGCTCTTTGGATGAGAACAACGCGTTCAACGCCGAAGGCATGCGCAAGCTTGCCGAAGTCGTCGCTTCGTCGAAAAACGACCGCGCGGAGATCGAAAGCGACACGGCTGTAGCTGTCCGCCGTTCGGAGATGGAAACCTACCGTCGGAAACTTGAGATCGAGTTGGAAGAACGCCGTTCGGAAATCGCGCAGACGCAGGAAATTGAAGCCCTGTTGGCGGAGCAACTGGTCGACGTAGCGCAGCGGAAAGCCGATGCGGAGCAAGCTGCGGCTCACTCTCGCATTGCAATGGAGCAATCTATCGAAGAGGCCACGCTGCGCCGTCAACAGTCTATCCGAGAAGCCGAAATTAATCAGGCACACGCCATCGAGATCGCGGAGCAGGACCAGCAGATTGCGCTGTCGGCCAAGCAGATCGAGGGAACAAAGGCCCGAGCTAGGACCAAGCTGGCCGAGCAAGACGTAATTGATGCTGAAAGCACTCTGGAAACACAGCGCCGTGTGTCTGAGGCTGAACGCAAGAAAAAGCTCGCCATCTTGGCCGCTGAACAGGATGCAGAAACAGATGCAGCACGGGTAAAAATCAGCGCCGAAACCGATAAGCGTGCAGCGACGACGCGTGGGTTTATCCAGCGTGAAGAAGCGGAAACCATGCGGATTGCCATGCAGGCTAAAGCCGATGGGACAGCAGCACAGATCGCCGCTGAAAACGCTCGGTCGCCCGAACTTCATGAACTCGAACTGGAGCGTGAACGCCTCAGCGCCATGCCTGAGATCGTCCGGGAGATGGTCAAGCCAGCCGAGAAGATTGAATCAATCAAGGTCAATCATGTTTCCGGCTTGTCATCCGGCGGAAGTGGCGGGGAGAATGGTGGCTCAAGCGAGTCTACTTCACCGGTCAATCACGCCGTTAAAGCCATCATGGATATGGCCGTTGGGTTACCCGCGTTGAAAAAACTAGGGGACCAAATCAGCAGTGCTATTGATCCAGGCGACAAGAAGGACGACTAAACTGAGGCTTTGCACCTGATGTCGTTGGGCAACCAAAATTACGGCTGAAGGTTCCTGAGGAACGCATGGAATACGTCATTCTGATCGGCATGGCCTTTTTGGTGGGGGGCATCCTAAAGGGCGCTATCGGTGCGGGCGCTCCTTTGGCTGCCGTACCCTTATTGTCTTTGATCTATGGTGTGAGTTTCGCTGTTGCGGTGTTCGTTGCACCCAACCTGGTGTCAAACCTGATCCAGGGCTGGCAGTTCCGCAAGAACCAGCCGCCCGGCGCATTCGTCTGGTTGTTTGCGATCACCGGCGCTCTGGGCGCGCTTGCTGGAACTTTCTTTCTGGTCGCCCTGCCGCAAGAGAGCCTGAAGATCGGGGTTGCCTGTGTCATATTGCTCTACCTTCTGTTTCGCTTTTTCAGGCCGACAGCAAAAATCGACCTTCACCCCGCGCTCTGGCTGACACCCTTTGCCGGTTTCATTGGTGGCATTCTCCAAGGTGCCTCCGGCGTATCTGCGCCGGTTAGCGTCACATTCCTG
>JBMTIF010000176.1:0-5414 GCA_049437045.1 Alphaproteobacteria bacterium
GGTGACGGGCCTGTACGGCGAACCGCTGCCCAAGCAGAACGGCGCGCCCATGCGGCTGGCCGTGCCGTGGAAATACGGTTTCAAGCACAACAAGGGCATCACGCGGATCGATTTTGTATCCGAAATGCCCAAGACCTTCTGGATGGCCAGCGGACCGTCGGAGTACGGTTTCTTTGCCAACGTAAACCCCGAAGTGCCTCACCGCCGTTGGGCTCAGGATATGGAGCGAGACATCGGGCAGGGCGGTAAGCGGATTCCGACGCTGCTGTATAACGGTTACGCGGATCAGGTTGCGTCGCTGTACGCGGGCCGTGATTCTGGCCGCACCATTTTTTACTAACGGGAGTTCTTGATGGCTGCTGCGACGCCTGCTGCTTCCAAGGCAAAAGCCAAGACCAAACCTCGCGCCAAAGCAAAGGGACCAAAGCTGACCGAGCGCGATCTTTTTTGGCGCAAGTTACTCCGCTGGGGTGCGCTGGTCCTTCGGGTTGTCGGAATTATCATCGTGGTCAAGGCGCTGATCGCCTACGTGGCCGGGATCTTTGTCTCCAACCCCATTACGGCACTGACGCTGGAGATCGAGCACATCTGGTTTCTGGCTCACAGCTTCAGTCTGGATCTGTTTCAGGTGTTCATTGAGCGGAAGCTGTTTTTCTGGCTGCCCAATCCGACGGACCCCTGGTTTAACGTAATCCGGCCGATCCTGTTCCAGACGCCATTGACCGTTGCGGCGGTCGGCGGTGTTCTTTTTGGCTTCGGCTGGGGCATTGGACGCATCGTTCGCCAGTCCTGAGCCATTTTGTATCCAAGACACAAAAAAAGGGCCCGCTGATGATGCAGCAGGCCCTTTTTTTATTCTGAGATATTACTCAGCTGCGATTAGCCTTTGGCAAGCTCTGCAGCCATAGCAATCCAACCGTCTTTCTCGATACGCTCAACAGAGAAGCCGATCTCGCCAGACAGCCACTCGACGTCTGCGCCGGAGAATGCTGCGAGCTGCTCGTACTTGTAGATACCCAGTGCGTTCAAAGCCTCAGCAGACTTTGGACCAACGCCCTTGATCTTCTTCAGGTCATCCGCGTCAGCAGGTGCTTTAGCCATCAGGTTCGAAGGCTTGGAACCGCCAGCTGGTGCTTCTTCCTTCTTAGGCGCGGCAGCCTTCTTTGGCTTGGCTTCAGCCTTAGGCGCAGCGGTAGCTTTTTCAGCCTTTGGAGCTGCTTTCTTCGATACGGACGCAGAAGCGACTGCGACTGCGGCAGCAGCCTTGGCAGATGCGGTTGGTGCGCCGATCTTCTTGTTGCTTGAAGGTGGCGTGTTCGGGTTTTCATCAACGATGGAAACCAGAGAACGACCGCGCTGGCCTACGTGGAACTTCACGTAGCCGTCGGAAAGTGCGAACAGCGTGTGATCGCGACCCAGCCCCATGTTGGTGCCCGGGTGGAATTTCGTACCGCGCTGACGCACGATGATGTTGCCAGCAGTTACCAGCTCACCGCCGTACCGCTTGACGCCGAGGCGTTTACTTTCTGAGTCGCGACCGTTCCGCGAACTACCGCCTGCCTTTTTATGTGCCATTTCTGGGCTCCCTTTGGAGACTTCCTAAATCAGACGCCGTGTTTAGAGCCTGGCCGCTCTTTTGTCCACCTGCAAGGCGTGCATGAAAGCCAGCACTTTAGGCGACATAAACGACATCGCCCTCATAGGGCACGGCAATCAGAACTTCTTGGTACAAAGTCAGCTGATCTCCCGTGTTAAAGGATAGAACGGTCGAGTATCCGGTATAGCTCGTCGTATAATCGTCGACAGAAAACCCATGCAGCTCGACACGGTCATAACCCGATTCGAAATCGCCAACTTCGTCGAAGCCGTATCCGGGTCCAAAGATGAAGACATCAGCGCCTTCGCCGCCTTCCATAAAGTCAGAGCCGGCGCCAGGATCAATGCGGTTGTCGGCGTCATTGCCAAAAATGACATCATTGCCAGCATCCGTTGTCACGTTTTCGATGATGACGTCAAAAGCGATGCCCAAGTTGCCGTAGGGCACCGGGCGCACAAGGTCCGTAAGGACGAAGTTTTCTGAGGTCGCGTCTGAAAACACGATCTCGATTTCTACCCCACCCACCCAGTAGCTTTCACTGTCGGAGACGATGGCAAATTCAGTTTTGTCAGCGGATATCTCCGTGCTCAGGTGGCTGGCCCCGCTGACGATATTGACCTCCTCGATCAGCAGGAAACTGTCGGTCAACTCTTCGACCTTTCGCACCCACTTGGTCAGCGGCATGCCACCGACCTGACTGAGGTTGCCCGGCATCAGATCGATCGTGGCGTTGGCGACACCTTCGTGCACGATTGTATCAATCCCGCCCGCGTCCCAGATCGTTTCCAGCACCGGCGTATTGCTGTTGAAGGTGTATACGGTATCGCCAATCGCCGTGCTGGTGTTTGCGCCGTAGAGGTGTTGGAGTGCGGCGATGTCATAGATCATCAGGCTCGCCGGTGACTGACCGCCCTCTGCACTCGACCACTCAACATTTTCGGTCATGATCGTATACAGGTCGTTGTCCAGCCACGGGTCCATGTAGGGGTCTTCAAAGGGATGCCCCAACCCCAAGGCATGGCCAATTTCATGAACCAGCACCGTGGCCCCGCCGCCCAAAGGGTCTTCGAAATACATATCGCGATAGGCGTCGGGAAAGAGGTGCAGGTCGCCGCTGTCTTCTTCGTCCTTGGGCGAGTCACCAAAGGGGACAATGGCCCACCCTTCGGTAATGCCCAAGGGATCGTCTTCGAAGCCGCCCTTGTCGTAGGCAAGATTGATATGGCCCCGATTGAAGCCATCAGCCGTGTAGGTTCCTTCGCCCTGATCCACCACTTCACGCAAGGTGATGTTCACGTAGGTCTCGATGGAGTCCATGACTTCCCGCGTGCGCTGCTTTTCGATGTCACCGAAAGGTTCGAAGCCATTCTCGCTGGTCGTCGGCATCGGCTCGACCGCAAAGGAATAGGTCAGCTCAACCGGCGTCCCATAGGTGCCACTGCCCAGCCAATGCGCCATCGGAGAAATGGGATCATCGGCGGGGTAGAGCAGCGCATCAATATTGAGGTCGCCTGTGAAGTAACCCGGCACAGGCTCTGGTGGTTCCGGCGGCTCGATGATCGGTCGCTGGCCCAATGTTCCCAAGACAACAGCCCCGCCGGTCACCACCCCTGCCGAAGCAACACCGGCAACCGTCAGGACGTTGGCCGTATCGGTATACCACAACGGTCCGCGCGCGTTGGCCAGCATCAGCGCGTCGCTGGTGGTAAACACACCTTGTGACACGATGCCGGGATAACCGACGCTGGCACTTAGCGTTTCCAGGGCATCACGGACGGCATCCGGAACCTGCGCCGCGGGTACCAGCTGAACGTCCAGACCCGAACTGACCTGATAGAGGTCTGGGCCGACCAACTGGTAGTCCAGCCCATTGAACAGAAGCGCTTTGGCCGGATTTGCAGCAAACAAAGCAGCACCGCCAGCGACCAGCGCCAGCGTTTCAGCTGGCTTTCCCACCCGGGATTGCTTCTTCACCCTTGGATGCATTGGCGTTCTTACCCCTCTTGATTGCCAACTAAAGTGCCTGCCTAAGTCGTTCTTGTCATGGCGAAAAAGCGGTCCTGATGCAGCTGGACTAAGGCTTAAGACGACCTTCCGCCCGTGCAGGAGCGATGGGCGCTTGTGTGGTATGGCGGTCAAGGATTGCAGGGCGAGGTTTGAGGGCATAGGTTGCGCATGAACCTTCAAACCTCTCTTTCGGCTGCTTCACCCCATGACAAGTCAGGCCCGTTTTAGCGTAGCGCCCATGATGGACTGGACCGACCGGCACTGCCGCGTCTTCCATCGCCTGCTTAGCCAGCACGCCCTTCTTTACACCGAAATGGTGACGACGGGCGCGCTCATGCATGGCGACGTTCCGCGTCATCTGGACTATTCGGCGGTGGAGCATCCGGTTGCTTTGCAGCTGGGTGGGTCCGAGCCGTCTGATATGGCGGCGTCGGCAAAGCTGGGGCAGGACTGGGGCTATGACGAGATCAACATGAACGTCGGCTGCCCGTCGGATCGTGTTCAGCGCGGTACTTTCGGCGCCTGTCTGATGGCCGAACCAGAGCTGGTGGCTCAGAACGTTGCGGCGATGATTGAAGCCGTGGACATCCCGGTCACCGTCAAGTGTCGCATCGGGATTGACGATCAGGACAGCGAAGCGGCTCTCACCGACTTTGTTGGGCGGGTGAGCGAAAAAGGTGGATGCCAGCGCTTCATCATACACGCGCGCAAAGCGTGGCTGCAGGGGCTTAGCCCGAAGGAAAACCGGGATATCCCGCCTTTGGATTACGACCGCGTCAAACGGCTGAAACAGCAATTTCCGCACCTTCATATTGGTATCAATGGGGGCATCAAGGATCTCGATACGGTCACGGCCATGCTCGACGCCGGGTTGGACACGGTCATGGTTGGCCGTGCGGCTTATCAGGATCCGTGGATGCTCGCGCACGTTGACGAGCGGATCGGTGGAGAAGCGCCGCAGGTGCGAACCCGACATGAGATTGTCGAGGCTTTCTTGCCGTACGTGGAAGAGCAGCGCGCCGATGGTGTTCCCTTGCATGCCATGACCCGGCATATCCTCGGACTGTTCAACAGCCAGCCCGGTGCTCGGCTGTGGCGGCGATACATCTCAGAAAACGCACCCAGCAAAACCGCAGGGGTCGAGGTGCTGCGTCAGGCCTTGGCCTTTGTTTCGTCTGAGGATGTCAGCGGGACCGAGGCGACAAAAGCCGGGTAGCGCAAGTATAGATACAGCCCGCGCGCCACCATAAACGCCACCAGCGACAGCCAAAGGCCGTGAATACCCAGAAAAGGCAGCAGAGCCACAGTTGTCGAAATCTGTGCCGCGCCGCCCCAAAGGACCGAATTGCGCATTTCTCGTGATCGCGTCCCGCCCAGAAACAGGCCGTCATACATGAAAGCCGGGGCCATGATGAAGCCGCTGATGACAACGTAGGGCATCAGCTCCCGGCAAAGCTCGATCACATCTGGCAGCTTAGTGATAAGCGGCAACGCCCAGTAGCCGAACGTTATCGATAGCGCGGCACAGAAGCCGGCGGTTATCCATGACCAGAAGAAAACCAGTTTGGAGGCGCGTTGCAGGCGTTCTCGCCGTCCGGCCCCGACCGCCTCGCCGGCAAAGGCTTCTGCGGCAACGGCAAAGGCATCCAGACCAAAAACAATCAGCCCCAGATACTGCCAAAGCACGGCGACTGCATCGGCGTTGACCCCCGGCAGTCCCAAAGACTGGTCCAGCCAGTCTGCTGCTTTGAAGAAAACCATGAACGACACGGCAAAAGCCAGACTGCGCACGAAAAAGTTCGAGTTCGTG
>JBMTIF010000177.1:0-5400 GCA_049437045.1 Alphaproteobacteria bacterium
CGGCTACACAACCACTCACAGCACACGCCCCTTTTTAACCATCACATCGCCGTCCAGCGCGATGGTACAATTCAGCATGGGCAAATCAAAGTGACCTTCGGTAAACCGGCCTGCGAATTCGTTTGCGCCGGTGGAGAACAGGAAATTACCTGCAAAACAGCGTAACTCGGTGCCGTTAGTCTGGCCTTTGTCATACATGCTCAGCGCCTCATACCGCGCTGCGGGGTTTACCCCCCAGCCAACATGCGAAACCGCATAGGCATTCTGATCGTTCCACGCTTCCAGATAGCGCGTCAGCTGCTCAAAATCGCGCCCTTCACCAGCGATATCCGTCACAAAGTCGTTCTCGATGGTCAGTCGCACAGGCGTCTGTACGTATGTCTTAAAGGTCAGATTCACGTCACCGGGGGCCAGAACCAGAACCCCATTGGTCGATTTCTCAGCCGGAAAACTCACCACCACGCCGCCCGGCCAATGCGCCAGCGTCCCGGGGCGATCGGTCCAGCCCCAGACGCCAGCGGTAACCGCGCCAGCCATCGCAACAGTCAAATCGCTCCCCGCGTCAGATGTCACAGTCATGGTCGCAGCGTCACGACAGCGCTTCACCGCGTTCTTGACCTTATCTTTCATCGCAGGATCAGGAGTCAGCCTTTCGAGACAGTCGGGATGCTCATTTGAGACCACCTGCACCCGCGTCCCCGATTTCAGGATGTCGCCCAGCTCACGGGCATGCATAAGCCCTTCGAGCGTCAAATCAGCGACAAAGCTAGCGGCTTTCAGGGCGTCAACGGCAACCGTGTTCCCTCTCAAAACCGTCGAAGCTCCCGTTGACCGCAGTGAAACCGGCGCCGTCTGACGCTGCGTTGGAAGCACCACGTGGCAGATTTTCGCGCCCAGCATATCCAAGGCAATCTCAGTGAGCTGCACGTTTACCGGACGGGACTGGCTTTCGGACAAAATCACGACATCTTCGCCCGCCGACACGCCACAGCGCTCGAATACGGTCTTGAAGGCCTCAATCCATCGCGCTTCAATGCGGTCCAGCAGCATAGTTTCCCGTTCCTCCCTAGTCTTCCGCCACCCTGCATCACCCAGCAGAAAGGATCAACTCAAGGCTGAAGCAGAACGTGCAAACAAATCGGCCCTCTGAACCCAAACCCGCGCCAGATGACTTCGTGCTGAGGATCAAGCTTCATGTTTGGGTATCGCTCGAACAGGTAAGGCAGCAGAAGATCGCCGATGAGCATCCGGGCAATGTGCGTCCCCATGCAGAAGTGCGGCCCGTTGCCAAACGCCTGATGCGGTTTCTTCTCTCGGAAAATATCGAAACGTTCTCCATCAACGAAAACATCTTCATCGCGGTTGGCAGAGGCCTTGGACACCAAAAGCACCTTACCGGCAGGAACATGATACCCACCGATGCTGGTATCTTCTTTAACCAGCCGTGATGTTGCTTGAATGGGCGCGACCCAACGGATTGCCTCTTCCATAGCGACATTCCAGCTGACCTCACCACTTTGCAGCGCGCGTCTTTGGTCGGGGTTTGTCAAAACACCGAAAACTGCTGTCAACGTGGCATCCCTAGGCTCATTGATACCCCCACCAATTGCAATCTTTATGTTCGCTACACCATCGTCCCAGTCGATGGGATCCGCAGCATGGAGCTGCACCGACATCACGGACTGATCGGGCTTTGCCAGTTTCGCAGCGCGAGCATCTTCAAAGCAAGCGTGCATCTGATCATTGGCGCGGTCAGAAATCTCAAACGGTTCGGGTCGCCATCCAAAGTTCCCAGCACCGTCGATCAGAGCCTGTGACCAGAAAATCAACTCTTCATCACTGGCATTGGTAAGACCCAACAAATGCGCCAGACAACGCGCCGCCACGGGCGCAGCCAGTTCGGGAAACAGGTCAACCGACCGCGTTGTATCCAGCCGGTCAATATAAGCTTCGACCACATCCCGAAAGATCGGCGTCCAAACCTCCCGAATGTTCTTGGCCGTGAACGATGGCAGCATGGCCTTGCGCAGGCGCATGTGGTCTTCGCCATCCCGCCGCATCAGTGTTTTGGCCAGGAATGCACGCTCCATCGGCGTGCTGGGGTCGTCGGAACTGAACAGTTTCGGGCGGTCTTTGATGTGTTTTGTGTGCGCCGCCTTGGTTACGAGAATGCGCCCAAGTGCGGGAACTTCAAGCAAGGGGCAGTCCCGCCGCAACCGGGCATAGGTCGGATAGGGATCGGTTGTCAGCTCTTCAATCGAAAGGCTGTTATCAATCGGAATGTCCTTCATACGCGCCTCCCCCGCAGGTCTTGAGCATGCCGCAAACCTTAGCGGAGAGCAAAAAGATCGACACGGACCGAACTGGCTTCCCTGTGCCCCGTGCCAACGAACAAAGTGCTGTTCACCCAGTCATAGCGCGGATCGCCAGTTTCCAGCCTCGCATGGGTGCGCATGTAATACTGGTCCGGCGACACGCTTTCCCCCGCTGCGATAGCCTGTAGAACCTCGGGCGGGCCGTGACGAAAACCATAGTTGATGACCTCAATAATCGCCCCATCGTGGGTTTCCAGCGCGTAGCGCGTATCCAGTTCGGCTGTTCCATTGGCGAAAACTGTTTGCCAGTCCGCACCAAGGTTCAGAACTTTTCCGCTCAGGGCTTCACCCATGACTTTCCCGCCAACAATGGGAATAATCCGCCTTTGCCCCGCCCTGCCCGGTCCCATCTCCGTGATTGGATCCAGATCGACATATAACGTGCAGACAAACTCCAAGATCGGTGCGTTCATCGTTCACTCCCTAACAGCCCCATCAACCATGATCAGTTTGAAGGCATGGGGGAAAGAAATTTTTTGGCTCAATTGAGTTTGTTTTTACCATTTTACCTCGAATTTTAATCGAAGGTCGTGTATTCCTGAGGCATGTAGTTTCCATTGAGACGGTCTCATGCGTAGTATTCTTGCCTCCAAGCCCTTCATCGTTCTCTGCTTCTTGGGATTGACCGCTAGCACCCCCGCCCGTGCTGACCTGGCTACTATTCTTTCGGCATTGGTTTTAGGCAGCGCCGTGGTCAATGGTCTGGACTTGGGGGATTCTGACCTGTCGAAGTCCCAACCCTCCAGTCAGCTGGCGCAGTCTTTCCGTGATCTTTCAAAGTCCGAACGACGCGCGGTACAACGCCGGTTGAAGGAATTGGGATTCTATGACCGCACCGTGGATGGTCTTTGGGGTACCGGGACGCTTACTGCGTTAAGACGATACGCCAACAGTCGAGGCTTGTCGCTCAGTGTGAATTCATCGACCGAAGCTCGCCGGGTGCTGCGGAGCCTGCGTTCAACAGCACCATCGCGCAGCGTTTCGGCTTCACCTGCGACTGGATTTACTCCAGCCTCTGACACAAACACAGCGGATTTGTTGGAATTGGGTTCCGAATTGAGCCGGTATCAAATCAAGAACCTGCAGCTTTGGCTGTCCGCTAACGGCTATGACGCCGGCCCCGCCGATGGTGTTTTTGGTGATCAGTCTCGACGCGCGGCTGAAACCTATCTCTCGGTGCGGGGGTTGGATTTGGACCGCGTTGACCTTCCGGAACTCTACGCCATGCTGGAAGGCAGCCTTGAAAGCCTGATACCTTCAGTACCAAGCAATGCGGCGTTCGATCCCTTTGAAGAGCTGGACCCCAATGATCTTGGGCTGGAACTCGCCCGGCGCGCGGTTTTGGCCAAAAGCGATCTTTTTGAAAATGAAGCTGCGCTTTGGCATTGGATTGAACTGGAATTCCCTCGTGAAAAGTATGCTGCTGGCGGACCATTGGCCAACAGCTTGACGACAGGATTCTACAATGGCGACGCAGAGGAAAAGAGCGAAGCAGCAGCTTTGCTCCAACGACTGATTCAGGCGAATGTTACCGATGAACCGCTGCAATTCGTGTTCAGAGACAAGGTAACCTTGCAGCCGGTCAACTTTGTTCCCGGTCGGGGCATTCCAATCCATGATGCGGCTTTGGGGGCGAATAACTTCCTGCCGTACACAGTTGGCTTAAGGGTCGTTCCCATCGAACCAGCGATGGCACAGGCCAAGTTTTACAACAATACGGTTTTGGACCTGGGCTACCTGCCAGTGGATGGATCTCGGAGTGGCGTGATTGAACAACTGCTGCTCGACAACCCAAACTACAGTTTCGAAATGCTCTCCTACGTCAGTCTGGAAAGCCTTTCAAAGTCCATGCTTGTCACCGACTTGCCATCGGTTTTCGAGGCGCACGCTTCGTTTGACGGTTTCGCTCTGGTCATGACCCCCGATGCAGCAGGATCAACCGGCACCGAAACCATCGTTTATGTTTGGCAGGACAGTAACCCTCGTCCCGCACCGAAAAGCAGCAGCGGACGTCGTACAGCGACAGAGCCAAGCATTTCAGTCGTCAAGAGTACCCTGTAACACCCAACGTCGCGCCTGATGTAGCGTCTGGTTTAGACACCATCACCGCCAAGCGACCGGATCACGCCCAACAAGGCGCGGACTTCGCCTTCGGTATTGTAGTGACACATGGAAATCCGGATGCAATCGGGAAGCCCAAGCGGATCAAGGACATTGCCGCTATAGTGATCGGCCTTTCTCGTGTGTGTTCGGATGCCTTGCTCGTTCAGCAGGGTCACCACGTCCGGCGAAGCCATACCGTCGACCACGATCGAAACCAATCCTTCCCGCGCCGGGTTGTCGGCCCCGCCAATGATCCGGACGTGCGCCATGTCACGCAAACCGGGCAGATTGCCCGTTCCGTTAATCATCGCGTCAGTCAGGTGGGTCTCATAGGCATGGATCGCCCGACCAGCAGCCTCAATCCGCTGGCGCGGCTGTGTTTCATTGGAAACCTCACCACCCAGCCAGTCAAAGTAGCCCACAACATCCGACATGGTGGCATAAGCGCCCGTGTCTCGTGTCCCAAACTCCCAACCTTCAGCCGGTGCGTCGATCAGCTTATCGTGCGGTTGCAAGGTAAATCGATCAGAAATCCACGCCACCCCATAGCCGTGCCGGGAAAACACCTTGTAGGGCGAAATCGCATAGACATCGACATTGTAGGCGTCCAGATCCAGCTGACCGTGCGCAGCATGTTGGATGCCATCCACGATGATGGTGCAGTCGGGGGAAACGGCGCGAATGGCTTGCGAGATCCCCGCAACATCCATCCCCATACCCGTGACGGGTGAAGCGTGCAGGATGGTTGCGACAGCAACATCAGGGGTCATCTGGGCAGCATAGTCTTCGGGGCGCACCAGTCCCGTTTCGTCCCTGTGCTGAACGTTGACATATTCCAACCCTGCAACCTCTGCCCAGCGCCCGGCGGCACTCCGACTGGCTGGATGCTCGCTTGATGAACCGATGACCTTCGCCCCGTTTT
>JBMTIF010000178.1:0-5397 GCA_049437045.1 Alphaproteobacteria bacterium
CGATGCTTTGCCACTCTGGAAAGAGTCTCAGGTAGTAGGAACTCTCATCCTTGGAATGCCCGATCAGGGCGATCGACGGTCGCTGGTTTGTGGGATCGAGACGCCGCATTTCTCGACCAACCGCAACACGAATATTCGTGATCCAGGCGGGATCGTTGTAGAGCACGTCCATCAAGGGAATGATCTCGATCCGGGCATTGTCTTCATCACTGAAACTCGCCCGTATCATCGCAGCGCGTTCCTGGTGGGTAAAAGGGTTTCTCGGTGAACGGGGCTGATGGGCGGAACCCAATAAAAGCAGGACGTGGTTGGCTTGAGTCAGCGCCTGTTCAATCACTGTCCGGTGGCCGAAATGGAACGGCTGGGCGCGTAGAATAAAAACGGCGGCATCGGTCTGCGATGCGCCTTTGGCAAATGTAGCAGTCATACCGCCCAACAAGCTCCTTGCAGGCAAAAAAACACACGCGCCGGTCTTTCCAGCGCGTGTCAAAACCTAGACAGCTTGCCCGTTGGGTCAACCCTTGAAGGCGGTTAGCGTTTGTTCCGCAGGTGTATCCAACCCTTTTCTACGCGATCAAGGTAGCCGCGATCTCGTCCGGAAACATCCTTGGCGTAAGTTTCAATATCGGCATCGACCTCTTCCCAAGGTCGATCAGATCGGATCGTTGGACCGAAGTGCACAATCTTTTTGTCGTAATGCATGGTGATGAGCAGAATCGGGACATCAGCGCCATGCGCGATGTAATAAAAGCCTTTTTTCAGCGCTGGCGTCGGGGACCGCGTTCCTTCCGGCGCGATGGCAAGAATGACTTCATCGCCAGCATTTTTGAAGGCTTCTATGGCGGCTTCGACATGGCCGTGGGACTTGGACCGGACAATGGGGATTGCGCCGGTCCACTTCAGGAATCGACCGAACCCGAACTTGAATACCTCGGCCTTGATCATGTAGCGCGTTTCAACCCGGAACAGCAGGAAGATCCAGAGGGCAATAATGAAGTCCATACTGGACGTATGCGGGATCAGGATGGCGACAAACTTCTTTCGCTCAGGCAAGATACCCATAGCCCGCCAGCCCATGAGCTTCATTCCCCACACGCCAATAAAGCGAAAAGGGCGAAAGCCGGGCTTGATCGGAATTTCCTTGGGAAACCGATTGATACCGTCCAGCTCCGGCAGTGTTTCCGGGTCCGTATCGAGCGGAAAAGCCCACGGCTTGCCGCTATCGTCTTGTGAATCCAAGCCTCGCACCTCCTCAATGCTGCTGTTCTTCAGCAGTCCTGTCGTAATGTAACACGTTTATCAGTCTTGCGCGGCTTTTAGCTCAGAAGCCCTGTCACGCCGTCCCACATCAGCTTGGACGCCGTCACGAAAAGAGCCACTTCCATCAGAATGAAGAATGGACGCTCCGGCATCACGCGATGCAGGACAACACCCAACAGCATGGCCACCACGGCCACTGGCAACAAGACAGCCGAAAGGGTCAGCGTGCTCAATGGGATTTGGCCGATCCCGATATAAAACGGCAGCTTCATCAGGTTTACGATTGTGAAGGTCAGAATCGTTGTCGCCTGAAAGGTGGTTTTGTCGAAGTTGAACCGCAGCAAATAAGCCGACCCTGCCGCACCGCCCGCATGGGCAATGGTGCTGGTGATCCCCAAAAGGGAACCCAGAACCCAAGCAATAAACCCGCCCGGCGCAGGGGTATCTTCGCGCGCCTTTTTGACCGTTAACCCCAGTGCCCGAGATATGCCCCAGCGGTCAAACAGCACGTAAAATGCCACCAGAGACAAGAGAATGCGCAGCCAGTTCGGGTCAACCAGCGCGAACAGGATGATCCCGACCACTACGCCTGCCAGCATGGGTAGGATCAGCGAGCGTACCGTTGGCAGATGCCAACGCCGCCAATAGGCGCGAATACCCAGCGCATCCATCACGATCAGCAAAGGCAGCATGATGGCCGCGGCGAGAATGGGACCGATGAACAAAGCGAGCAGTGGGGTCGAAATGACGTTCATGCCCGAGCCAAAACCGCCTTTGGATATTCCCATAGAGGTCACGGCAATAACGGCAATCAGCCAAAACTGTCCGGTTTGTTCAAGAAAAACAAAATCAAGCATGAGCTCGCAAATATTCCAGTGCTTCTGGAGTATCGACGTCGCATAGAATCAGGGGGTCGTCGACCTCCACAGGCTCGTATCCGAATTGCTTTATCAAGTGACGCGGCCCCTCATCACCTGAGAGATGCGTGAGTTCTTTCACCAGATTTGCGGGAAACAAGACGGGATGGCCAACTGTTGTGCCATTCACAAGCCGGGCGATGCGAGTGCCCTTGCTCAGATCCATGAGTGCTTTCAATGCAGCGCTTGTAATCAGGGGTTGGTCACCAAACACCATCATGGCGGCGTGATCCGCCGGAACCTGCTGCGCCAAGGCAGCCAAACTCAGTCCCATACCGATTTCACTCTGAGGTAATTTTACCGCGACATAGCCTGACGGTAGCAGCACTTCCAACGCTGCTGCGCGCCGGTCATCGGGCAAGGCGACGTAACCGCTCTCCAGCTCCGCGGCGACCAGAGCATCAAAAACCCAGCCCAGAACTGGTTTCCCGCCGAGATCAGCCAGAAGCTTGGACGTCGAACCGAAGCGGCTACCCTGCCCCGCTGCCAGAACCAGCGGCGTGAGTTTCATGCTTTACCCCGCAAAGCGGCAATCATTTGCCCAAGGATGGCAACAGCGATTTCCTGCGGATTGGCGGCACCTATATCCAGTCCGATGGGACCATGAAGGCGCGCATAGTTTTCTTCACTGACACCCGCCGCCAGCATGCGTTCGCGACGGCTGGCCTGAGTCCGTTTCGACCCCAGAGCACCGATGTAAAATGCTCGAGATGCAAAGGCTGCCAACAGGGCTGGGTCATCAAGCTTTTCATCATGGGTCAGCGCCACCACCGCCGTGCGCGCGTCGATGCCGAAATCCGAGACCGCTTGATCGGGCCAGTCCGTAATCAGGGGAATATCTGGAAACCGTTCTGGGCTGGCAAAACCGCCACGGGGGTCGATGATGGTGGGCGAAAAACCAACGGTAGGCGCGAGTGCAACCAGCGCCTGAGCAATATGAACGCCCCCCAGTATCAACAACCGCAACGGCGCGGCATAGGTTACAGAAACCGCCGCCGATTCACCAACATCGAGCGGAACAGTCACCTCCCCCGTATCCGCCATACCCGCGATGGTATCGTCCGCAAAACCGGCTTCAGGCTGGTGCAGATGCACGCGAATTTGTCCCCCGCACGCCAGGCCCACAGCCCAAGCGCTGGCATCACTGACGCCATAATCGGCTTGCCTGGTCGGTGCGGCGTCGGCCTCAACGCTGTCCATCATCTCCAAGGCCTGCGCGATCACATCGCCTTCGACACAGCCGCCGGAAACACTGCCTACGATATGTCCATCTTCGCGAATGGCCATTTGCGAGCCGGGGCGTCGGGGCGCGGAGCCCCATGCGGAGACCACTGTCGCAAGGACCGCGCGTTGGCCAGACTGCTCCCACTGCGAAAGCGCTTGGAGGACTTCCAGATTTTCACTCATAGCATTTGGCCTTCTGGCTCATGGTTTCAGCCCAAGTCGGACAGAGCTTCCCCTATCGCGGCCAGACTGTCGAGAGAGTGCACGGAAACGCGACGTTCAGCGCAGGAATCGAGGATAGCCGCGCCTTGCGCGGTCGGCTCATATTGGTCATAGCGCATGAGCGGGTTAAGCCACCACAAACGCGAAAATCTGGACAGCCGACGAGCCTCTGTTTCCAACAGAGCGGTGTCGCCCCGCTCCAGACCGTCTGTGATGAGCAGACACGTGCCTCCGCTGGACAAAACCCGGCGCAAATGCCGTCGATTGAACTGGGCCAAAATCTCACCCAGCCGCGTACCCCCGGACCAGTCAGCGACCCGCTCAATCGCGTTTTTCAAAGCCCGGTCGGGGTCTCGGCGCTGTAAATCGCGGGTGATTGAAGTCAGGCGTGTGGCAAATACAAAGATCTCGACTGGACTGTCCATCCGCTGCGCCAAAGCGTGGGCAAAAATTAAAGCAGGCCGGGTGTAGGCATCCATCGAGCCGGAAACATCCGCCAGAATAACCAGTGGATCGGGCCGTTTAAGCCTTTGCCGCCGGAACAGGCGTTGCAGATCACCAGCTGTTCTGGGCATCCCTTTCAGGCTGGCGGAGAGGTCTATTTTTCCACTGGATGAGGCCACAAATCGCCGGGTTGGACGCGGTTTCAAAGTCTGGGCGAAGCGTCGGATCAGGGCCTCTGCCTGGGCGCTTTCCTCGCTCGACATCGCAGCGAAGTCCAGCGTGCTCAGCCGTTCCGTACTGGTCGCTTCTGTGGCTTGCAGTTGCACTTCGATGGCTTGCTCAGTCTGCGTCTGGGGCTGGCTGGCGCGCAAGGCATCTTCAAGCGCTTTGGGCAAATCAGCTTGATCCGTCGGATCAGGGGCATCCTGTGGGTCGTCAGACTGTGCTGTGAAACCACTGGTTGGCTCTCGCCAAAACAGCGCAAAAGCGGCCTCGAACAAAGCCCGATCCTTGCGGTGATTGATAAGCACGGCACCAAGAGCGGCTTTGACCTGCCGGCGATCAGCCAGATCAACGCGGCTTAAGGCCTGCGCGGCCAAGCTGGTGCTGTCGTACCCCAAGGCCATGCCCGAACGGCGCAGCAAATCGGCAAAACCGGCGATGTTGTCGGCCAGGTGTCCGGCGGCGATTGTGGGGGCGTGAGAAGCGCTCATGACAACACAGCAGGACGAAGCGCTAGAACAAAACCTGCGCGTCCTGTTGCAGAGCGCTCAGGTCGTTGAGGATGATCCGCGCCTTTTCGCCCCGGATCGCGGCGAGGTCGTCCTGATACTTGAGCACAGCACCAAGCGTCGCGTCGACGATTGTCGGATCGAGAACGGCGGCATCCAAAGCCACCAGCGCCCGTGCCCAGTCGAGGGTTTCGGCAACACCGGGAGCCTTGAACAACCCCTCGTCCCGCAACCGCTGAACAAAGTCCACAACCTGACCGGAAAGCTGGGCGGGCACGTGGGGAAGCCGCGTGCGGAGGATATCCAGCTCAAGCGTGCGCGAGGTAAATGCGACGTAGGCATAAAAGCATCGACGCTTGAGCGCGTCGTGGATTTCACGCGTTCCGTTGGCCGTGAGAATGGTAATCGGCGGCTGGCTTGCCTTGATGGCACCAAGCTCGGGGATGGTAATTTGCCAGTCGGAAAGAAGCTCCAGCAAGAATGCTTCAAAGGCAGCATCCGCGCGGTCGATCTCATCGATCAAGAGGACGGCCGGCTTACCACTAGGATGGCGGATCGCCTGCAACAGCGGTCGTGCCAGCAGGAAACGCTCATCATAG
>JBMTIF010000179.1:0-5393 GCA_049437045.1 Alphaproteobacteria bacterium
GGTGCGATGATCTTGACCGCTTCCTGCCGGTTGGTGGTGGCGTAGCAGATGTCGCCGGCCTTGGGCTCGGTAATCGCTGGGAAGCGCTGTTTGAGTGCTGTGATGACGTCGCTGGTGTCGTCGACCGACAGTGTGGTCTGGGTCACGTAAGCGAGACCGCTGCCGTCTTCTCCTGCGCCAACCTCGATGTCTGCGACGTCGTCAGGCTGTTCGATCAGAGATACGGCCCCATCAGGCAGTTGTCCCAGCGTTCCAATGACCTCCGGATGGCCTTCGTGCCCGATAAGGATAACCCGCTTGCCCGCCCCGTGTGCGCGCTCAGCTTCGCGGTGAACTTTAGACACCAGCGGGCAGGTCGCATCAACAAAGTGCAGGTTTCGGCGCTGGGCCTCAGCCGGGACTGACTTTGGTACGCCATGCGCGGAAAAGATGACGGGTCGGTCATCGGGTGCTTCGGTCAGCTCATCAATAAAGACCGCGCCCTTGGCTTCCAGTCCTTCGACCACAAAACGGTTGTGAACGATCTCATGCCGGACATAGACCGGCGGGCCATATTTCTTCAACGCCAGTTCGACGATATCAATGGCGCGAACCACGCCGGCGCAGAAACCACGCGGGGCGGCAAGCTTGACCGTCAGGTTGGGTTTGGTGGTGTTCATGGGGACTGATCCTTCATCACTGTCCCTCAAATAGAATCCTCGGCGCCACTAAGCCAGTGCTGTGCGACGGAAAGATAGCGCCTCTGCAATGTGCAAGCGTTTGATCCGGTCCTCATTTTCGAGGTCTGCGATGGTACGGGCCACCCGAAGCAGGCGATGGAACCCCCGTGCGGAAAGGTTCAGCTGTTCGGCTGCTTCGCCAACCAGCGCCTGACCATCGGGTTCCAGCTCGCAGTGCTTTTCCAACAGTTCCCCTTCCAACGAGGCGTTCACGGGTGGCTTGTTCAGCAAGCTCTCGCTGCTTTGCCGCTCAAAGCGCTCTGCCTGTCGCGCACGGGCCTGTTACACCCGCGCGGAGATTTCAGCGGTCCCTTCCCGAGCGGGCGCCAGGGTCAGGTCCATGGCGGAGACCGCCGGAACTTCGAGCACCAGATCAATGCGATCGTACAGTGGACGGCTGATTTTTGCCTGATAGTCCTGCCCGCATTTTGGTGCGCGGGAGCAGGCTCGGGCCGGATCAGCAAGATAGCCGCAGCGGCAGGGGTTCATGGCTGCAATCAGCTGAAAGTGCGCCGGATAAGTCACGTGCGCATTGGCGCGCGATACGGTTACGGTTCCGGTCTCAATGGGCTGACGCAGTGCTTCCAGCACGCGCCGGTCAAATTCCGGCAATTCATCGAGGAACAAGACGCCCCGATGTGCCAGTGTGACTTCACCGGGCTTGGCTTTGGTACCGCCACCGACCAATGCAGGCAGGCTCGCCGAATGATGGGGGTCGCGGTAGGGGCGGGTCGTTACCAATCCTTCCTCTGTCAGCGTTCCCGCCAGAGAATGGACCATGGTTACCGAAAGCGCTTCTTCGGCGTTCAGAGGCGGGAGCAGGCCGGGCAAGCGCGCCGACAGCATGGACTTCCCTGCACCCGGTGGACCAATCAGCAGCAGGTTGTGGCCTCCTGCTGCGGTGATTTCCAGCGCGCGCTTGGCTGTTTCCTGCCCCTTGATGTCCCGCATGTCGAGGCTTGCGGTCGGGCCGCTGATCCGTTCCTGCAGCTTTGGGCGCGGGATCTGCCCCCGACCCATGAGATGGTTCATCAGTGAGAGCAGGGACTTTGGCGCAATGATGTCGAGGTTATCCCCCGCCCACGCCGCTTCCGTACCCTGTGCCTCGGGACAGATGAAGCTCAGGTTCTGACGGTTGGCGTGGATGGCAGCAGGAAGAGCGCCCAGAACCGGGCTTATCGAGCCATCCAGCCCCAGCTCCCCCATCGCCAGCATCCCGTCCAGACAATCGGGGGGCAGCACCTCCATCTCCACCAGCAGCGCCAGCACGATTGGTAGATCAAAGTGCGTTCCTTCCTTGGACAGATCAGCAGGCGCAAGGTTGATGGAGACGTGGGCAGGTGGCTGCATCAGCCCCAGAGACGCAAGCGCCCCGCGCACGCGTTCCTTGCTCTCGCCCACGGCGCGTTCAGGCAGGCCGACGATGTTGACCTTGGGCAAACCACTGGTCATCAGCACTTGGACTTCGACTGTCTGAACGTCCAGACCTTGAAAGGATACAGTTTTAATATGAGCGACCATTGAGGTGGATTAGCACCTTTTACGTGTGGTCGCGATACCTAACTCACTTTGGTCAGCGGCCTGCTATCCGTGGTGCGAAGGGCAAACCATGCCACGCCACAGGCGACAAAGACGAAGAGACCAGCAAAGACGCATTGAGTGGAGTAACTGATCCCCCAGTCCTTCAGTGCGCCCATGATCAGGGGGCCGGAGGCCGATACGAAAACCACGGCTGTGGTGCTCAAGGTTCGCACCTTGCCCAGATGCTGAACACCGTAGAGCTCGGGCCAAAGGGTGTTGAAGGTGGTCCCATAGAAAGCGACCGCAATCGCCAGCAGGAACAGGCACAGCATCATCGCCGCAAACGGTGTCAACGCGCCGAGCAGCAGCAAGCCCAGCCCAAAAGGCAGCAGGGAAAACGGGAACAGTCGGGTTGCAGTAAACTTGTCCACCATCCACCCCGCGACCGGGTTCAAAGCAAAGGCTGCAATGGGATAAAAGCCCCAGTAATAGGGCCAAAGCTCCGGGTTCCAGCCCTTTTCCTCCAGCACCGAGACGATGTGGAAGAACAGGCCGGTGAAGATGCCTGACTGAGCCAGCAGCATGGGCACAATCAGCCAGAACCGTACATCGCGCAGGACTTCGCCGCGTGTCCACTGCCGCCGCCGGGAACCCGGTTGCCCGGCCAGCACTCGGGCGTCATCGGCCAGACGCGCTTCAAGGGCGGCGTTTCGCGCTGGCATGTCACGGAGCAGAAAGGGCAGCACTGGGAAAACACTCAGCGCAATCAGGCACGCCATGACCGCAAAGGCGCCGCGCCAACCGATGTCGATCTCAAACATTGCCAGTGCAGGCGGCAAAGCGAGTTGGCCGATCAGCAGCGAAGCGAAGAGCGGGAGCACAAGCTCGCCTGCGGAATAGGCAACACCCATCAGTCCAGTAGCACGCCCTTTGAACCGGTCGTAGTAGCGACCCATGCTGGCGTTCGCCACGTGTCCCATCAGCGCCTGACCAAATTGTCGGAGCAGGAAGAACGACAGCAACAGAAATATCCAATGCGGTGTTGCAGCCATGGTCAGGCCCGCAATTACGGCACCCAGAACAACAATTCCGCTGATCCGCCCCAGCGGCATTCGGTCTACCAGACCGCCGGACCAGAGAATCAACAACCCGCTCGCAAAGGTCGCCAGACCATAGATGCGTCCGTACTGACCATCGGTCAGGGAAAAGGCCTCGCGCAATTCTGCGCCAAAAAAACCAATGAGGTAGGTCTGCCCAATGCCGGACCAGAACACCAGCGACGCGCCGAAACCGACAAACCGGATGTCCGGCCAGCCTAGGTCACGCCAATGCGCCGGATCCCAGTTCTGCGGCTTCATCAGGCGAAGCGTCTTTCGATCGCATCCCAGATCAGCGCTGGACCGTCGGTTCCGTCAAACCGCTGAAGCTCCTGCAAACCAGTGGGTGAGGTCACATTGATTTCCGTCAGGCTGTCGCCAATAACGTCGATCCCGACAAAGATCAGATCGCGCGCCTTGAGCACAGGACCCAGTGCATCACAAATATCGCGCTCGCGTTCGGTCAATTTTACGGGCTCTGCACGCCCACCCACGTGGAGATTGGCCCGGGCCTCGCCAGCGGCGGGGATACGGTTAATCGCACCAATCGGCTCGCCATCCACCAGAATGATCCGCTTGTCACCCGCCCGGATTGCAGGAAGGTAGGCCTGAATCATCAATTGCTCCCGCGATGTCAGCAATAGCGTTTCAAGCAGCGAGGTCAGGTTTTCGTCATCAGGCTTGAGGTGGAAGACACCCGCTCCGCCGTTGCCAAACAGCGGCTTGACGATGATGTCCCGGTATTCATCGCGGAAGGCCGTGATGTCTTCGACATTCCGGCTGATCATCGTGGGCGGCATGAACTCGGCGAACTCGGTGACAAAGATCTTTTCCGGTGCATTGCGCACGTGTCCGGGATGGTTGACACAAAAGGTCTTGCCCTCGCCAACCCCGTGAATGCTTTCCAGCAGGTGCGTCGCCGCGATGTACTGCATGTCAAAGGGTGGATCCTGTCGCATCAGCACGACATCGCTTTCTGCGCCCAGCTCAATAGAGCGCGCTTCGCCAAAGGTCGCGTGGTTTCCATAGTCCCGCTGAACCGTGACAGGCCGCACCCGGGCGCTGATGGTTCCGGCCATGTAGGTCAATGCGTCGGGATGGTACTCCATCATCGCATGCCCCCGACGCTGGCCTTCGAGCATGAGGGCAAAGGTGGAGTCAGCGTCGATGTTGACGCTTTCGAGTGGGTCCATCTGGACCGCGATGCGCAGAGCCATGCTTACCTTCCCTTTGGGTCAAGTGCTGGCCCATCAATTCAACTGACTGCGCACCTCGTCAAGCAGCGACTGCACGCGAATGGACAATGCAGGCTCCTGCATCGTTTCAACGGCGTTCTCAAAAGCCAGAACCGCTGCGCGCAAATTACCCAGGCGCTGATGGATCAGCCCAGTTTCCTGCCAGAACACACCGTTACCCGGTTCCAGCAGCAAAAGACGCTCCAGAACCAGCACTGCATCCTCCAACCGGCTTTCTCGCAAAGCGCGGATTTTCAGATTGTTTTGCATGCGGATCAGGACATCGCGGTCGCGGCCTTTCCTCGTGAACGAAAGGTCCATCTCTGCCGCAGGGCCGGGAAAACGCTTGAGCGTGGTGCGGAGGTCTTGGGGTTCAAGAATGCGGGCGTCGTTAAACGGATCGAAGATTGACGCGCCCAGAGGCGAGTTGATCCGCAGCAAAAAGTGCCCCGGGAAATTCAATCCCTCAATTTCAAACCCGCAGCACCGTGCAAGGTGGATGTAAAGCAGCCCAAGGCTGACAGGAAGGCCGCGACGATTGCTGATGACCGATACAATGTCGGCATTCTCAGAGGCATCATAGTTCTGGGTTGCCCCGACAAATTTACCCCGGTCCTGCATGATCTCACGGAGCCAGTTGATCTGCTCATCCGCGGGCGGTGGACCATCATAGACGGCAACCCATTCCCCTGCGGCGCGGGAAAGGTCGTTCATTTGCTCGATGACAGCTTCAAAATTGGGGAAAGCCGTGTTGGTCTGAATGCGCGCCATAGCAGCGATATCAAGCGCTGCCTGCAGAATTGGAAATTCGCCTGTTGAAG
>JBMTIF010000180.1:0-5388 GCA_049437045.1 Alphaproteobacteria bacterium
GCTGTCTGGGGGCGCATTCATTGTGATCGCCGGGTTGGTTGGGGTCATGCTGGCTGACATCAGGGACGAATTTGACGAAGTGATCGCAACCGAGCGGTCGTTTTTCGGCGTCTTGAAAGTCTATGAACGCTACGAGGGCTCAGCCTTTCATCTTCGCAGCCTGCGCCACGGCAACATTGACCACGGCACGCAGCGTCTGGACCCCAAGGTCAGTCAAGAACCCATCAGCTATTTTGGGCCGCGTTCTGGCATCGGTTTAGCCTTTCAAGCCATCCGCGAACGTCAGCTTCTCAATCAGCCGGGCGAGCAGGGGCTTAACGTCGGCGTAGCGGGGTTAGGTATCGGTGTTCTCTTGGCCCATACTGAGCCTGACGATCGTGTGGTGTTTTATGAAATCGACGAAAAGGTCGTCACACTCGCACGAGAGTATTTCACTTTCGTCAGCGCCCATGAGGACAAGACAGAAATCAGAGTTGGCGACGCCCGATTGCTGATGGATCAGGAACTGCGTGCGGGCAGGGCTGGGAACTACGACGTTCTGGTGATTGACGTATTTAATAGTGACGCCATTCCTGTCCACTTGATGACCCGTGATGCAGTCGAAATTTATGACAGGCTTTTGAACGACGACGGGGTTTTGGCCATCCACATCTCAAATATCTTTTTCGAACTTGCAGGTGTGGTCGATGTTTTGGCTGAAGAGCGCGGGCTCAGTGCCTTCAAGGTGGTTGATCAGAAAGGCAACGGCGTGCTGGAATCACCAAACAAGTGGATGCTACTCACCCGATCTCCCGAACTCATCGCAGAATTTGAAAATCAGGACGAGCAGGACAGCCGGCTCTCCGCCCCTAGACCGGTCTGGACAGACAATTTTGCTAGTTTAATGGCTGTGCGAAAGTGACGGTAACGTCTGTTTGGGTGTTCATCTAGAGATTCTCGCGGCACCATAATGCTGCAAGCCTTGGTTTTGTCGCGAATTCGCCTCAAGGTAGCGCCCAATTATGGCCATCCGGCTTAGTGCGTAACTTGCCGTAATCTATGGGCTTTGAGTTTGGTTGAAGAGAAAAAGACTTAAAATGTCTTTACCCATGCAAACGACATTTGACAGCGCGCCGTAAAGACGCAACGCTGTCGCCATGCTGACGAGACTGGTACGTTTCGTTGCATCATTCAGGAGAGAGAGAATGAAGAAAATCTTACTTGTAACGGCAGGGTTGACCCTGCTGGCCGCGGGCACCGTGGCGCAGGCTGAAACCCTGCGTTGGGCGCGTGCAGGCGACAGCCTGACGCTTGACCCACATGCGCAGAACGAAGGCCCGACGCATACGCTCGCGCACCAGATTTATGAGCCACTGTTGCACCGCGACATGAAGGGCCAAATCGTTCCTGGCCTTGCAACCGATTGGGCTGCGCTGCCAGATGATCCAACCACCTGGCGCTTTAACCTGCGTGAAGGCGTGACCTTCCACGATGGCGCTGCGATGACGGCGGAAGACGTTGTGTTCTCCTTTGAGCGTGCACAGCGTGAGACGTCTGCGATGAAGGAACTGCTGACGTCGGTTGCTTCCATCACGGCTGTTGATGACACCACTGTGGACATTACTACAAACGGTGAAAACCCACTGCTGATCAACAACCTCACCAACCTGTTCATCATGGATAAGGACTGGTGTATTGCGAACGGTGTTGAAGACCCACAGGACTTTGACAACGGCGGTGATAACTACGCAGTGCGTAACACCAACGGTACCGGCGCTTACATGCTGACCAGCCGCGCAGAAGACGAGAAGACCGTCCTGACCGCGAACCCGAACTACTGGGGCATTGGCCAGTTCCCGCTGGAAGTCTCCGAGATCATCTACACGCCAATTCAGTCTTCTGCGACCCGCGTTGCAGCACTGCTTTCCGGCGAAGTTGATTTCATTCAGGACGTGCCAGTACAGGATCTGGACCGCGTTGCCGGCACTGACGGCATGAAGGTTGTTAAGGCACCGCAGAACCGTACGATCTTCTTTGGTCTGAACGTCGGTGACGATGACCTGACCAACGACAACATCGAAGGCGCGAACCCATTCGCTGACAAGCGCGTTCGTATGGCGATGGACATGGCGCTGAACCGTGCTGCGATCCAGAAGGTCGTAATGCGTGACCAGTCCCAGCCGACTGGCGTTATCATGCCTCCGTTCGTAAACGGTTGGACCCCAGAGCTGGACGCTGTGACCCCTGTTGACATCGATGGTGCCAAGGCGCTGATGGCTGAAGCAGGTTACGGCGATGGTTTCTCCATCACCCTGCACTGTCCAAACGATCGCTACATCAATGATGAAGCAATCTGTCAGGCTTCTGTTGGTATGCTTGGCCAGATTGGTATCGACGTGAACCTCGATGCCAAGCCAAAGGCTCAGCACTTCCCACAGATCGCGAACCGCACCACCGACTTCTACATGCTCGGCTGGGGTGTTCCGACCTTTGACTCTCACTACATCTTCAATTTCCTCGTCCACACCACCACGGAAAACCGTGGTTCCTGGAACGGTACGCGGTACTCCAACACTGATTTGGACCCGAAGATCGTAGCGCTTGAGTCTGAGACTGACCTCGACAAGCGTAACAGCATCATCGCTGAAATCTGGAATCAGGTGAATGAAGACCTGATCTACCTGCCGCTGCACCACCAGATCCTGAACTGGGGTATGGCTGACAGCGTGAACTTTGACGTGCAGCCTGAAGACCAGCCGCACTTCAAGTACCTGACGTTCAACTAAGATCGTCTTGATCTGTAGCGGGGCCGCTTGTTTGATCCGCGGCCCCCTATTCTTTCAGGGTTCCTTTAGGGACAGGCTTCCCCCATGTTGCTTCTAATCATTCGACGATTGGCGCTCGGACTGCTCGTGCTGTCGGTCGTGGCCTTTATCTCTTTTGTCATGTTCACCTACGTCGGTGACCCCGTGCAATCCATGCTGGGGCAGGAGGCAACCGTTGCGGACCGAGAGGCGCTGATGGAGCGACTGGGTCTGAATGATCCGTTCTTTGTTCAATTCGGCAAGTTTCTTGGGCGCATCCTGCAAGGGGACTTTGGCGTGTCCTATCGCCTGAGCCGACCGGTCAACCAGCTGATCCTCGAACGATTGCCGGCGACATTGGAACTGGCGTTGGTCAGTGCACTGTTTGCTTCGGTCTTTGGTTTGATCCTGGGCCTGTATACCGCCATCAATCGCGGCGGTCTTATTGCTAACTTTATCATGTCCACCTCGCTGATCGGCGTGTCGCTGCCAACCTTCCTGATCGGTATTCTGCTGATCTGGGTATTCTCGGTCGAACTGGGCTGGTTCCCGTCGTTTGGGCGTCGCGGGCTGGTCGATGTCGGTCTGTGGCAGACGGGTCTGCTGACGATCGAGGGGTGGAAGTCGCTTCTGCTGCCAGCTTTGACCCTGGGGCTGTACCAGATGACGCTGATCATGCGCCTGGTCCGTTCTGAGATGATCCAAGTGCTGGGGTCGGACTTCATCCGCTTCTCGCGCGCACGAGGGCTAAAGGAGCGTCAGGTGCTGTTTGCCCATGCCCTAAAGAACACGCTGATCCCGGTCATCACGGTCGCCGGCCTGCAGCTCGGTACCATCGTCGCCTTTGCTGTGGTGACGGAAACGGTATTCCAGTGGCCGGGTGTGGGCTTGCTGTTCATCAACTCGGTTGCCTTCCCGGATGTCCCGGTGATGGCGGCTTATCTGTTATTGGTCGCTGTGGTTTTTGTCGTCATCAACCTGATCGTTGACCTCACGTACTTCATGATTGATCCGCGCCTGCGGCTCGATGACAAGCGATAGGGGGCGAAGAGCATGTTCAAGTCAGATTTCGTTCAAGCCCTGCTGCGTTCCCCCGTTAGCCTCGTAGCGCTGATCCTCGTAATCATTCTGGTTGGAAGTGCCATCTTCGCGCCCTGGATCGCGCCGCACCGTCCTTTTGATCCATCCACGCTGAACCTGATGGACGGCTTCACCAAGCCGATGGAACCCAACATGTTCACGGGCAATGTCTTTCTGCTTGGTACGGACGATCAGGGCAGAGACGTGTTCTCAACCATTCTCTATGGGCTGCGCATCTCCTTGCTGGTCGGTGGCGCGGCTGTTGGGCTGGCTCTGATCATTGGGGTCACGCTGGGACTGGTCAGCGGCTTTGTAGGCGGCTGGGTCGACAGTGTGATCATGCGGATTGCCGATATTCAGATGACCTTTCCCTCTATCCTGATCGCGCTTTTGATCTTTGGCGTGGCCAAGGGTCTAACGCCGGTAGACCAGCGGGATAACGTCGCCTTGCTGGTGCTCATCCTATCAATTGGGTTGAGCGAGTGGGTGCCCTTTGCCAGAACGGTCCGGGGTGTGACACTGGTCGAGCGAGAGAAGGACTACGTGGCCTCAGCGCAGCTTATTGGCCTGTCGCGGCTGACCATTCTGTTCCGCCATATCCTGCCGAATGTCCTCTCACCCGTGCTGGTGATTGCGACGATCATGCTTGCGCTGGCAATCATTGCAGAGGCGACGCTTTCGTTCCTGGGCGTGGGTGCGCCGCCAACCAAGCCGTCGCTCGGGACGCTTATTCGTGTGGGACAGGACTTCCTGTTCAGCGGTGAATGGTGGATCCTGTTTTTCCCCGCTATGACCCTGCTGGTCCTCGCGCTGTCGACCAACCTTCTGGGGGACTGGCTGCGTGACTACTTTAACCCGAACCTGAAGTAGGCGCAGAGCATGACGGCACAGAACCTCTTATCGGTCCGCAATCTGTCTGTGGACTTCCCCATGAACCGCTATCAGGGTCGGCGCGGCCCACGATTCAGAGCGGTGAACGGCGTATCGCTCGATATTCGGCCCAATGAGATCCTCGGATTGGTGGGCGAGTCCGGTGCGGGAAAATCGCTGACTGGCCTCGCGCTGATGGGGCTGATTTCTGCCCCGGCGCATATGGATTTCGACACCTATGAGTTCAACGGCAAAAGCCTGAACCGCGCCGAAGTCGAGGAACTGCGCGGCCATACAATTTCGATGGTTTTTCAGGATCCACAAACAAGCCTGAACCCACTGCGTTCCGTTGGTGATGTTCTGGTTGAAAGCATCCTGCGCCATGTCGACGTAACGCCAGAGCAGGCGCGGGCCAAGGCGCTTTCACTGCTCAAAGAAGTCGGGATCCCAGCAGCAGAAGACCGGCTGGACAACTATCCGCACGAGTTTTCTGGCGGTATGCGGCAGCGGGTGGTAATCGCGCTTGCGCTTGCCACAGAGCCGCAACTGATTAT
Organism: Alphaproteobacteria bacterium; assembly: GCA_049437045.1. Taxonomy (GTDB): domain Bacteria; phylum Pseudomonadota; class Alphaproteobacteria; order UBA7985; family UBA7985; genus UBA7985. The sequence goes on from JBMTIF010000180.1 coordinate 5,288, forward strand.
TGCCGATGAACCAACGACCGCGCTTGATGTCTCGGTTCAGGCGCAGGTGATCGGTGTGTTAAAGTCTCTGTCCCGAGACAAGGAAACCAGCGTTGTGTTGG
>JBMTIF010000181.1:0-5342 GCA_049437045.1 Alphaproteobacteria bacterium
GCGTGCTGGCCATTGATACCGTGTATGCAGATTTTCGCGATGCTGCAGGCCTGACGGATGAGGCCGTGGAAGCCGCTGAAGATGGCTTCGATTTGAAAGCGGCCATACACCCGGCTCAGCTGGAACCGATCAATCGATCCTTTACGCCCTCCGATACGGCGCTGGCGTGGGCTGAAAAGGTGGTTGCGATCATGTCTGAGGGGTCGGCTACGGGCGTAGCGTCTCTGGATGGTCAAATGCTGGACCAACCCCATTTGAAACAAGCCTTGCGTCTATTGGCACGGGCGCAGCAGGTTTAAAGGAAAGAATAGGGGTCGATATCGACTGAAAGCCGCAACGCGCCCGGGGGCTTCAGGCCGCGCAGCCATTTTGAGATAAAAGGCTGTAGACGCACACCCGGTGCTCCGCGAACCAGAAACCGCCGACGATGCCGCCCTCGGATCACTGAAATTGGCGCTGCAGCAGGGCCAAAGACCTTAACCCCTTCCAGATCCTCAGGCTCGCGCGGCTGGCGCTGCACCAGTTCACGGCAAAAATTGTCCAGTCGGTCTTCTTCCGGGTCGCTGATGACAATGGCAGCGAGGCGACCATAGGGGGGAAGAGCCATCATTTCCCGTTGCGCCAGTTCAGTTTCATAGAAGGCGTCACGATCGTCAGAGATCAGCGCCTGCATCACCGGATGATCGGGTTCGTGGGTCTGCAGCATGACTTCGCCGCGTACTTCACCTCTCCCGGCGCGCCCGGCGACCTGATGCAACAGCTGGAAGGTCTTCTCCCCCGCACGCACATCGCCGCCATATAAAGAGAGATCAGCGTCGACCACTCCGACCAGCGTCAGGTTGGGGAAGTGGTAGCCTTTGGCAAGAATTTGGGTGCCGACAAGAATATCGACATCACCGCGTTCAACAGCCTCGATCATTTCCCGCACCGAAGTCCTCTGCATGGTGTCAGACGACCCGATGGCAATGCGAGCGTTTGGGAACCGGCGCACGGCCTCTTCACCGACACGTTCAACGCCGGGACCGCAAGCGACCAGGCTTTCTTCTTCGCCGCAGACGGTGCAGGAATTGCTGGATTTGGTCTGATAGCCGCAATGGTGACACATGAGGCGCTTGGCCAAGCGATGCTCCGTCAGCCAGGAATCGCAAGATGGACACTTATAACGGTGGCCGCAGGCATTGCAGAGCGTCAGCGGGGCGTAGCCACGGCGATTGAGGAACAGCAAAGACTGCTGACCCGCTTCCAACCGCTGTTCAACCGCTTCAATCAATTTCGGCGAGAGCCAACTGCCACGCTCGGGCTTGTCTTCGCGCAGGTTGATGAGGCTCACGTCCGGCATCACCGCACCACCGTGGCGGCTGGGTAGGATCATGCGTTTGTATCGGCCTTCGATTGTGTTCAGCACGGTTTCCAGCGATGGCGTTGCACTGGCCAGCACGATGGGACACTCAGCAATATGGGCGCGCACCACGGCCATATCCCGCGCCTGATAGATCACACCGTCGTCCTGCTTGAAACTGCCGTCGTGTTCTTCGTCCAGAACTATAAGGTCGAGTTCGCGGAAAGGCAGGAACAGGGCGGATCGCGCGCCGACGACAACCCGGGCTTCCCCCTCTGAAACAGCGCGCCATGTCTCAGCGCGCATTTTGGTGGTTAGGTCCGAGTGCCAAAGCGCGGGCGCGCAACCGAAACGCTGCTTGAACCGGCTCAACCATTGCCCAGTCAGCGCGATTTCCGGAAGCATGACCAGAACCTGCCCACTCTGATCCGGGTCAGACAGCAGGCGGTCGATCACATCAAAGTAGACCTCCGTCTTTCCCGAGCCGGTCACACCGTCAATAAGAGAGACAGAAAAGCCCTCAGCGACCATGGTTGTCAGTTCGTCTGCCGCTTCCTGCTGTTTTGTATTCAGCGAAAAACTGTCGCGGCGGAGTTTGGGGACGGGCCAGCGACCTTTGGGTTTGCTCTCAAAAGCTTCAACAAGCCCAGTTTTGACCAGACCGTCGAGGACAGTGGTCGACGTTCCTGCAGCATCCACGACAGCTTTGCGTCGCATCGCCCCTTCTGGCGCAGCAGCCAATGCCTCCAGAATTTTCGTGCGCGCAGGGGTGGCGCGGTAGCCCTTTGGCGGTGTTTGATCCTGCGCAAGGCGAACCCATCGCTCTGAGGCTGGTGGAAACAAGCCGTCGGGAGCCGTCAGTGACATCCGCAACACAGCACCGGGTGCGCTCAGGTTATAGCGTGCCACCCAGTCAATGAACTTCCGGTGAAAGGCGGGTAGGGGACGGGCGGGTAAGACTTGATTAATGGGTTTCAACTTGGATGAATCGACGGAATTCTCCGAATCAGCCTCGTCCCAAACCACGCCTAAGGCTGTTCGCGGCCCAAGTGGGACTCGAACAACACTTCCGGGTTCAACAAATGTTCCCTCCGGAACCGCATAATCAAAGGGACCGGGGAACGGAAGGGGTAGAAGAATCGGGACTCGTGTGTCGTTCATGCAACGGAAACGTTATATCGCAGTCATTTACAGGGTGATCTTCAAGTTATCTGATTTCATTACGCCGCTGATTTGTTATGTGTGCACGCATATTTCAGTCGCGCAATTTCAGCGCATATTTAATTATCATATTTTCGAGGCATCAAATGCGCTTTTTCGTAGATACGGCCGACGTATCAGAGCTTGAGAAGCTGCTCGTCACCGGAATGGTTGACGGCGTGACAACAAATCCATCTCTGATCGCCAAGTCTGGTCGTGATATTCTCGAAGTTACAAAAGAGATTGCCTCGATGGTCGACGGCCCGGTTTCGGCTGAGGTTACGGCGACTGACTACGACACCATGATCGAAGAAGGTAAGAAGCTGGCGGACATCGCCGGCAACATCGCGGTCAAGGTGCCACTGACCGTTGATGGACTGCGCACTTGTAAGACGCTTTCTGATGCGGGCACGATGGTGAACGTTACGCTGTGCTTCTCTGCTGCACAGGCTCTGCTCGCTGCCAAAGCTGGCGCGACATTCATTTCCCCTTTTGTTGGTCGCCTGGACGACATGGGCATGGATGGCATGGAGCTGATTGAAAGCATTCGGGACGTGTATGACGCGTACCCAACGCTCAAGACTGAAATTCTGGTCGCATCCATTCGCAATACGCGTCACGTCGAGCGCGCTGCGGAAATCGGTGCTGACGTTGGAACACTGCCGCCACGGGTGATTTGGGATATGTACCAGCATCCGCTGACATCTAAGGGCTTGGATGACTTTTTGGCCGATTGGGCCAAGACGGGACAGTCTATTCTCTAGGTAAATCAAGAGATTAGACACAAAGATCCTCGGGGGAGGATGACGCGGCGATTTGCATAATATTGTAAAAAGGCGCGGTGATTACGCGGGTACGGCACGGTCGTTGCAGTGGATTATTCTATCCAAGGCATTTGCCAAGCTGATACTCAAAGTGGGAACTGCCCCTATTTTTAGCGGTTCTTACGAAGCAATTGTTAGGGCCGGCCTCGTGCCAGTCATATTTTTAAATGATGGGACATTTAACCCATGATGAATAACCGAGGGAATATAACCGACGGCTCGTCCGTGGGACTGCCCTCCACGTCAACAGTGAACTCGACTATTTCGCCGAGTGCTGTCCGGGATTTCCTGAAGGATAACCCGGCGTTTTTGACTGAGAACCCTGAATTGCTGGAAACAGCGGCAGGGGTCGATGGCCAAAAGACGAACGTGGTGGATTTCGCAGCCGCACAGGCAAACGTTTTTCGTCGTCGTTATGAATCCTTAAAGAGCAACCATCTCAGCCTGATCCGGGCTGGTCGGGAAAACCAAGGTCACTTGGATGAACTGCGTTCCGTTCTCATGCAGTTAATCCGCGTGTCTTCGATTCCTGCGGTTGTCTCTACGATCCTCGAAACTTACGGACGGAAATTTCAAGTGCCGTTTGTGGTTCTGGGGATTGAGGCGAACCGGAACGAAACCGGCGAATTTCACGTCGATCAGTTCCGCCGACTGACCCCTGGGTCGGTTGAACGCCTCATGGGCGACTATGACAAAGTTCTTTCCCCTATTGCGGGGCAAGAAGCCATCATTTTTGTCGACAACGCTGATGAAGTGCAGTCTTGCGCGCTTTATCGGCTCAGCATTGGCATGCAACGCCGTCCTGGTGTCCTCGCCTTTGGCACCACGGAAACGGGCATATTTTCGCCCGACCAGGCCGACGACCTTATTTCAATCCTGTGTAGCGCTGCCGGTGCTGCACTAAGCCGGGAATTTGACAGACTATGAGCACCCCAGAGCAGCGGCGTTTGGCCGACACACTTTCCCGCGTCGATAACGAAACCAATTCCAAGATTATGGAATGGGTGTCGTGGCTCGAAACTGAGCGACGCGCATCTCGCCACACCATGGACGCGTATCAGCGTGACATGCGGGCGTTTATTGAATTCTTGAGCGAGCACGTTGGTGCGACGCTGACCCGAGATCACTTCGAAAGCCTCTCCGCACGTGACATGCGGGCCTGGCTGAGCCATGAAAACGAAGATGGCAAGTCGCCAGCTTCGATCGCGCGTGCCCTTTCTGTGGTACGGTCTTACTTCCGCTGGACAGCGCGTCAGGGCTACATGGAAAACGATGCGGTTCTGTCGATCCGGAACCCCAAGCAGCCAACGGTTGTCCCGAAGGCGCTTACGATTTCTGAAGTCACCGACCTGTTCAAAGCCTTTGACAGCCTGGCAGATGACAAAACCCGTCGTCCCGGCGACCGTTGGATCGACCTGCGCGACCGCGCAATCCTGATGCTGCTTTACGGTTGCGGCTTGCGGATTTCCGAGGCGCTGGAACTGAACACCGATGATATTGCACGCGCACAGGAAACGGGCGCGCTGACCATCATGGGTAAGGGAAACAAGGCGCGTCAGGTGCCATTCCTTAACACTGTTGCGGATGCCATCAAGCAGTACCGCGATGCCTGTCCTTTCGCTGAAGACCCAACCATGCAGCTGTTCCGCGGCGCGCGCGGTGGTCGTCTTTCGCCTCGCATGATCCAGAAGCGTTTGCAGGAACTCCGCGTGCGGTTGAACCTGCCAGAAGGCACCACGCCTCACGCTCTGCGTCACTCCTACGCAACCCATCTGCTGGGTAACGGCGCAGACCTTCGCGCCATTCAGGAGCTTCTGGGACATTCCGCGCTGTCTACGACACAGCGGTACACTGACGTAGATACGGAGCGTCTGCTGCAGACCTACCGTGATGCGCACCCTCGTGCGACGACCCATCAGTAGAGTCGTACGAATCCCTCTACTTCGAACTTTAGCGGCATTTCCGACTGGAAATGCCGC